>JBDRZF010000042.1:0-8068 GCA_039803805.1 Caldifarciminota bacterium | reverse complement strand
TTTATTTCTTAAAATTTCAAGACTCTTCTCAAAATAATCAAAAAATTCCTCTTCTCTTATATCTATTGTCATTGCGATTTTCCTTTCTTCCTTTCCTTTCTTTTCAATTGTATCTAAAACCTCTGGTATTAAATTACAGGGGAGATTGTCTATTGTGTAATAACCTGTATCCTCAAAAAACCTTAAAACACTTGATTTTCCTGCTCCGGATATACCTGTTATTATAATAAGTTTTTTCACTCTATTTCTTTATAAAAATCTATCTCCTTTCTTTTTTCCATTATTTTTTTCTTTAAAATCTCTGATAATGATTTTGCAGAATGATAACCCTCTTTTTTTAATAAATAATCAAGGGCAACAATCTCAACTAAAACTGCAATATTTTTGCCGGGATTTAAAGGCAAAACAATATAAGGAAGTGGAATATCCATTATTTCCTCTATATTCTCTTTTAAACCTGTCCTTTCATAATCAAGATTTTCACTCCAATCAATTAATTTTATCTCTAAATCAATCCTTTTTGCATCCCTTATTGCCCTTATTCCATAAATTGATAAAACATCTATAATTCCAATCCCTCTTATTTCAACATAGGGATTAAAATAGATTTCTTCCTGTGCACATTTACCAAGGAGAAAACCATCAGGATGTCTTATTATTTTAATTCCGTCATCTGCAACAAGTCTATGACCCCTTGCAACAAGGTCAATTGCACATTCAGACTTACCTATTCCACTTCTTCCTGTAAAGAGAATCCCAACTCCATAAACATCAACAAGTGTTCCATGAATTATTGTATAGGGTGCAAGTTTTAAGGAGAGATAAAAATAAAGGGCATTCATAAAGGGTGTTGTATCCATAGGTGTTCTTATAAGGGGTATTTTCCTTTCACATAATTTTTGAATAAGATAGGGATCTGGCTCTAAATTTTTTGTAATAAATACAGCAGGAAAATCATATTTTACAAATCTATCAATTGCCTCTTTTCTTTCTTTTTCGGAAAATGAGGAAAGATAAAGATGTTCTGTTTCTCCTATTATCTGAATTCTTTCATATAGAAATATTTTTTCAAATCCTGCAAAAAGAAGACCAGGTCTATTTAAATTTGGGGTTGATACTTTTTTATCACATCCAAAAGAACACAAAATTTCAAGTTTCCATTTATCTTTGTTTTCTTCATAAATTTCTTTTATCTTAAGTTCTGGTTGTATTATTTTATATTCCTTCATCTTTTTCTTCTTTTTAACCTCTCTTCATACTTTTTTAATTGTCTTCCCATTTTTTCCTTTAATTCATCAATTGCATAAAAAAAATCATTTGATATACTCTCTGCCTTCAAAAATTTCCTGTTTACATCCACAAGAAATTCACATCTAAATCTTCCCCTTTGTTCTTCCACAATTACTTCTGCCTTATTTATTTTTTCACTAAATCTTTCCATTTTCTTGAGTCTCTTTTCAATATATGCTTTCATTTCTTCTGTTAATTCTACATTTCTTGATGTTATGGAAAACCTTTCCATATTCCCTCCTTTTTAAAATGTTTTCATAAAATAAGCATGAACTTCTTTCATATCTATTTTCTTAAAATTCTCAACATCACCAACAAATTCAAATTTCCCATCTTTAAGCCATGCTATTCTTGTTGCTACCTCTTCTGTAAATCCAAAATCATGGGTTACTGCTATGAATGTTCCTTTTATTTTACCCCATAATTCTTTTAAAAGATTCGTAATCTTAAGAGATGTTTCAGGATCAAGTCCTGTTGTTGGTTCATCAAGAAAAATATATTTAGCCTCATAAACTATTGCTCTTGCAAGTGCAACCCTTTTTTTCATTCCACCTGAAAGTTCAGAAGGGTATAACTTTTCAATCCCTTCAAGTTCAACAAGTTCAAGAGACCTTTTAACCCTCATCTCTATTTCTTTTTTTGTTAAATGAAAATGCTCTCTTAAAGGCAAAGCAATATTTTCAAAAACATTTAATGAATCAAAAAGTGCTGAACCCTGAAATACAAAACCTATATTTTTTCTTGCCTTTAATACTTCTTTACTATCCCCATTTGTAATTTTTACATCATCAATGTATATTTCTCCTTTCTCTGGTTTTATAAGACCAACAATTGTTTTTATGAATACTGTTTTCCCTGATCCACTTTTTCCCAAAATCACAAGAAATTCATTATCACCTATGTCTATATTTATTCCTTTTAAAACTGGGAATTCAAAACTTACATGAAGGTCTTTTACCCTTATCATCCGTATATCAAAATTCCAATTAAATAATCAAATACCAGAATCAAAAGACAGGATGTAACAACTGCTTTTGTTGCTGAAATTCCCACTCCCTGAGCACCACCTTTTGTTTCAATACCATAAAAAGAACCTGAAAAGGATAGGATGATACCAAATATGGATGCTTTAAAAAGTCCACCAAAAAGGTCTTTTGGTAAAAAGAAAAGTTTTGCTCCCCTTGCAAATGTCTCATAATTTGTTATACCTGTAAAATTTGAAATCCACATCCCTGATAAAATAGCAATGATATCAGAAATTATTGTAAGCATTGGTAATGCAAGCATGCCTGCAATAACTCTTGGAAGAAATAAAAATCTATAAGGGGATATGCCCATAACTTCAAGAGCATCAATTTGCTCTGTTACCTTCATAGTTCCTATTTCTGCTGCAATACCAGAACTTACCCTTCCAGCAACAACAAGACCTGTTATAACAGGACCAAGTTCAATCATTACTCCTTTAGCAACCCCAGCACCAAGGTATATCAGTGGAACAAAATCCCTTATTTGATATGCAGTCTGAACTGAGGCGACCATACCCAAAAAGGCTGAAATGAATATTACAAGGGGTAATGAATTCAAGCCTATTTCGTATATTTGAAATATTATTTCTTTTTTAACTTTATTTATTTCTTTTAAATAAAAAATCATTTTTATAAAGGAATTTACAAAACCACCCATTTCATAAAGAAGAGAGTAAATTATCTTCATAGAAATTCAGTCTCTCCCCTTTCAAGAGAAGACAAATTAACAAATTTCATATATTCTTTTATAAATCCTAATCTAACAGTTCCAACAGGACCATTTCTATTTTTACCAACAATTATCTCTGCAACTCCTTCTTCTGAAGTATAAGGCTCGTAAAAATCTTCTCTAAATAAAAATATCACCATATCTGCATCCTGCTCTATCGCTCCTGATTCCCTTAAATCTGCGAGTTGAGGTCTTTTATCCGCTCTTTTCTCAACTTCTCTTGAAAGTTGAGCAAGTGCTATGACAGGAATATTAAGTTCCATTGCAAGTGATTTTAATGATGCTGAAATATAAGCAATTTGCTGCTGTCTTGTTTCCATTCTTGGTGCTTCAATAACCTGCAAGAAATCAATAAAAACTGCAGCAAGATTATATTCTTTACATGCCCTTCTTGTTTTTGCCCTTAATTCTTGAAGGGAAATTTTAGGAGTATCATCAATATAAATTGGAGCAGATTTCAGTCTCTCAGCTGCTTCTGAAAGTTTTAAAAATTCTTGTGGTGTTATTTCTCCTTTTCTTAATTTCTGCATCTCAATATTTGCTTCCATACATAAAAGTCTTTGAACAATCTGCTCTTTCGGCATCTCAATGCTGAAAAATCCAACAGGTTTGCCATAAATACTGCTTAAATTTCTCATTATGTTTAAAGCGAAACTTGTTTTACCCATTGCGGGTCTTGATGCAATCACAATAAAATCACCTCTATGAAAACCAGTTGTTAAAAGATCAAGTTCATGATAGCCACTTGGAAGTTCAACCCCCCTTCCCTCCATTATATGGGTTAACTCTTCAAAGAAAGGTTTTAAAAGGTCTTTTAAATGAATAAATCCCCCTTTTAATTTATAAGATCTTACACTAAAAAGCATCGCATCTGCTTCATCAAGAATTTCTTCTGCCTCTTTTTTTTCTTCATAACATTCTTTCATTACTTTATTACATATTTCAATAGTTTTTCTATATAGAAATTTTTCTATTATTATCTTTGCATGCTCCTCTATGTATTCAGGGTTTATCACTTCTTCAAGTAATGTAGCAAGATATGCTGCTCCACCTGCTTCTTCAAGTTTACCCCTTCTTTCAAGTTCATCTTTAACAGTTAAAAGGTCAGGTATCCTTTTTATTCCTGCTGCACCCTCTGCTATATCTCTTATAACTTCAAATATTATTCTATGATTTGGTTGATAAAATACTTCAGGGGTTAATATTTCAAGCCCCTTATAAAGAGCCTGCTGGGAACTCATCATAGAACCCAGAACAGCCATTTCAATATCAATTGCGTGTGGCTCTGTACGCGCTTCTTTAATTTCTTTCATTTTTAAAATATTCAATCACTTTTTCAATTCCTTCTTCAAATTTTGTTTTTGCCTCCCATCCTAAAATTTCCTTTGCCTTTTTTACATCAAGATAAATCCTGTAAACCTCACCTTCCCTTCTTGGCTTATATACAGGCTCTTTTTTATAATTTGTTCTTTTTGATAAAACTTTGAAAATTTCATTAACTGATAATGGAATACCACTTCCTATATTTATTTTAAAAGAGACTCCATTTTCTTTAAAAATAAATTCTGTTGCCTTTAAATTTGCCTCTGCAACATCTTCAACATAAACAAAATCCCTTGTCTGTTCTCCATCACCATATATATAACAATCCTCATTTTTCAGCATTCTATAGCCAAATATTGCAATAACTCCTGCTTCTCCAAAAGGATTTTGCCTTGGTCCATAAACATTTCCATATCTTAAAGAAATATAATTTATTCCATATTTTTCATGATAATAATCCAAATATTTTTCAAAAACCATTTTTGAAAATCCATAAGGTGAAAGGGGTAAAAGATAATGCTCTTCTGAAACAGGATTTTTTAAAGGCTCTCCATATATTGCACCACCTGAAGAAGCAAATATAAACTTTGAAACTCCATATTTTCTTGAAAGTTCAAGTAAAATCATTGAACCATAAACATTGTTTATAAAATCCTCATAGGGATTTTGAATTGAAACATTTACAGATGTTTGGGCTGCATGATGGTTAATAATGTCAAATTTATTCTCTTTAAAAATTTTTTCCATTTTCTCTTTATCCCTTATATCAACTTCATAAAAAATAGCATTTTTTGGAATAAATTCTTTTTTTCCCGTAGATAAATTATCAACAATAAAAACCTTATACCCCTTTTCAATATATTTTTCAGCAACCCATGAACCAATAAAACCTGCTCCTCCTGTAAGTAAAATTTTCATAGTAAAATTTTTTTGCAAATTTCTTTTCTATCTTTTATCTTTATTTCTAAAAAATAAATTCCTTTTTTAAGGTTTTTAACCTCAAACTTTTCACCTTTTTTCACACATTTTAATTTTAAACTATTTAAACATCTTCCTGCAACATCATACACCTTTATTTCAACATCTTTTAAATCCTGATAGAAAATTATATCTTTTTTAAAGGGAAAATTTATAAAAAATTTTTCAGAAATAAGGGTAAATTCATTGAGTGGAGGTATTCCGCTTCTATAAATTATGATATTTGTATCGCATAACTCATTACCTCCATAATCAGAAAAATAAACAGGATTTATATAGACAGTATCATATGGAGAAATTGATGGGGGAGAAATTTCAAAGTTAAAGAAAATAATCAAAATGTTTTTATTAAATATTATCTCGCCAATCTTTCCATTTCCTGAAACCCATGTATGATTTTTTGATAATTTAAAAGCATGGTCTATATTCAAATTTGTAATTTCTCTATTCATTTTTAAATCTTCTGAAAAATAAAAAACTACAAAATCATCATAATCAAGATTCATATTTTTATAATCATTCTCATATAAAATTATTGAATCACATTTAGGAATTTTTTCATCAAATGTCCCTTCAATTATTGCAAATCCATAGGCAGGATTACCAAGTGAGTCCTTTAAATAAATTCCTGATGGATATATTGTATCACCCTTATAAATTAAAGGGTTGGCAGAAGGAATCAGGTTTATTATAAGGGAACATGGATTTATCCATTCTGCATTAACAGAGTCTCCAAAAGTATGTCCGGAAGATAATTTAAGAACAAGATTTATGTCAACTGTATCAAAGTCAGGCATATTTGTATTTTCATTAAAAACAACTATTAGGTAATCATCCTGATCAATACCATTTTCTTTAATCTCCCCATCAGAAGCAATACTCTTTTTAATCTTTGGACCTCTTACATCATCAAAACTCCCCTCAATTAAACAATACGATTCATTATAAAAACCAAACCTGTCTTTTATCTTTGCTTTTAAAGTATCTCCAACTGAAACTGTTGGATAATTGTTTCCTGAATAGGAAAGAAAAATTGTTAAAGTATCACCATATTCATTCCATTCTGCTCCCCCAAAATCCCCGTATATATTCAGCCATGAATGGTTATTTGAAAGTGGGAAAATTGAATCAACATTAAATTTATTTATTTCTGGTTTTTCTGTTGGTTCATCAAATACAATAATAACCCTATCATCAGGGTCTTTACCATTCATTTCATCTTCACCATCAGAGGCAATTGCCTTTATTAAATAAGGGCCAACTGAATCATAATGGTAAAAAATCTTCAGGGAATCAAAATTAAAGGGATTTATTTGAGAATAAGGATAGATTTCAAGCATATACTCAAAATATTTTTCACCCTGATTTATTCCTGAATAATTTAAAATTATTGAATCAGCATAAGGAATTGAATTCCATGAAATTGTATCAGGGGAAAGGGAATCAGAAAATGTTCTTATCTTAAATTTTACATCTCCACCATTTTTAAACATTTTAAATTTTTCATAAACAGGGTAAGAATTTCCCTTTTTAAAGGAAATAACAGAGGAAATTAAAAAAGCATTTTTTGGAAAAGCAGAATATAAAATCTGTGGCTCATTTTCTGTTCCTATATAAAAATGACCATTTTTTATATAAGAAATGCATTTTGGATTTAAACCTTCAAGGGAATTATCAAGAATATCACATATATAAAATTCTTTTCCATCATAAGAGGAAAATAAAATATTTTTTGGCTCTATTGCCCTTCTTGCAAGAACATATATAATTCCATCTTTCCCTTTTTCTATATCTTCAAAAGATGTATATTCATCTCCTGTTAAAACTTTTTCCCATATGGAATCCGAAAAACTATATTTAAAAATTTTAGGTGGTGATTTTATTAAAACAAATATATCATTTCCCCTTGATATTCCCTTAAATACATATCCAAATGAATCAGGAGGTGAATTTATCCTTGAATAGGAATATCCATTATAGGATTTATAAATTTTCCATATACTATCCTTTTTTGCAAGTATAAATATTCTTATACTGTCAGAAAAAACATGAATCAGTTCATGGACATCATTATAATTAAAGGTGTAAACAATATCAAAGGAATTTGTCCCCGAATTATATTTTCTCACACATCTTCCACTACCCTGTATGAAGTATAAATTATTTTGAAATAAAACAAAATTTTTGAAATCATTTACCCAGGAAGTATGCAAAATTGGCTGTGGTGGAAAATTTGAAATCAAAGTATAGTATATTTTATCGTATGTTCCAATCCATAACCTGTTTAAAAATTTTATCATGTCCCTTAAACTACCATCTATTTTAAAGTATTGATTGCTTGCAAACCCCTTATAAAAAAAGGTATAGAATATTTTTGTTGTATCAGGAATTGAAACAGAAATGAAAACAGTATCAGAATTTAAAGCAAATATTTTATTTATTGTGCCATAATTCCCAAAAATTCCTTTTGGATAAAACATAAAAAAATTGTTTTCAAGAAGTTTAAAACCATTTTCTTTAAAATAATCAATGTTTTTCCCTTTAAAAAAACCTGTTAAATTTTGAGTATAAAAAATTCCTGGACCATCCTTCCAAGTTTTTTGGATGACATAATCTCCATTTAAAAAATTTACAATTATTAAAACTAAAAAAAATTTTTTCACTTCGTTTTACTTATCTCATCATAAAGTGCAGGAACAATTTCAAATAAATCACCAACTAT
>JBDRZF010000041.1:0-8113 GCA_039803805.1 Caldifarciminota bacterium | reverse complement strand
ACCTATTATTTCTAAAAGAGACAGGTATATTTCAAAAGGAAAAATATCATCTTCTTTTATTTTTTTGAACTCATCTGGAAGAATATCTCTATATTTAGAATACAATTCTTTATAAATTTCCTTCACATTTAATACGTCCTTTATTCCCTCGATTATATAAATCAAATTTCTTCCTTTAATTTTCATTTTATGATTTTAAATTATACAGTAAATTTGACACTTTTTCAATTAAAAGTTTATAATTTATTTCTTTTTATAAGGAGGTTATAATGGTAGTTCCTGAAGATTTAAAATATACAAAGGAACATGAATGGGCAAAAATAGAGGGAGATATCGCAACAATAGGGATAACAGATTTTGCACAGAGTGAATTATCTGACATAGTTTATGTTGAATTACCTGCTGTAGGAACAATGGTTGAACAGATGCAACCTTTCGGAAGTATTGAAGCAGTTAAGACTGTTGCGGATCTTTATGCCCCACTTTCAGGAGAAGTAATTGAAGTTAATGAAGAACTTGAAACAAATCCCGGAATAATAAATGAAGATCCCTATGGACTTGGATGGATGATAAAAATAAGAATTACAAATCCGGAAGAAATTCAGAATCTTTTATCTCCGGAGGAATATAAAAAACTTATAGGAGTTTTATAAATATGGAGTACATTCCAAAAAGTGAAAAAGAAAGAGAAGAAATATACGAGTTTTTAAAAATAAAAAAATTCGAAGACCTCTTAAAGCATTTACCTCAAGACAAAATTCTCAAAGAACCTTTAAAAATTCCGAAAGGGAAAAGTGAGATTGAAGTTAGAGAGATAGTTGAAAATCTCGCAAAATCTAACAAATGGGATCTTATAAGTTTTGCTGGTGGTGGTTCTTATGACCATTTCATTCCAGCAGTTGTAAATTATGTAATTTCAAGGCCAGAATTTTACACAGCATATACTCCATACCAAGCAGAGGTTTCTCAAGGAACACTTCAAGCAATGTTCGAATATCAAACCCTTATATGTGAACTAACTGGAATGGATGTGTCAAATAGTTCAATGTATGAGGGAGGAAGTGCGCTTGCAGAAGCAATTTTAATGGCATGCAGAATAAAAAATAAATATAGAATTTTAATACCTGAAAACCTGAATCCTATTTATAAAAGTGTAATTTCCACTTATACATCTCATGTGGTAGAGATAAAAGAAATTCCCTATAACAGAAAAAATGGAAAAATAAAATATGAAGATATTGAAAAAGAAATTAATGAAGAAACAGCAGGAATTGTTTTGCAACATCCCAATTTCTTTGGCATTCTTGAAGATCCCGAAATAATTAAAGAAATAAAAGAAAAGAAAGATTTGATTTTTATAATGGTTTTTGATCCAACCTCTTTAGGAATATTAAAACCACCGGGTGAATATGACGCTGATATTGCAGTTGCAGAAGGTCAATCTCTTGGTATACCAATGGGATTTGGGGGACCTTATTTAGGAATATTTACCTGTAAGGAAAAGTATATAAGAATGATGCCTGGAAGAATATCCGGAGAAACAAAAGACATTGAAGGAAAAAGGGCATTTGCAATGGTACTCCAAACAAGGGAACAACATATAAGAAGGGAAAAAGCAACAAGCAATATTTGCACAAATGAAATGCTTTGTGCACTTGCTGCCTGTGTTTATCTCTCAGCAATTGGAAAAGAAGGAATAAAAGAACTTGGGAAACACATATTATATAAATCTCATCTTTTTTATGAAATGCTTTTAAAAGAAGGATTTAAACCACTTTTTGACTCTCCCTTTTTTAAAGAATTTGTTATAAAACTTCCAGTTGATGCTGAAGAATTTGTTATAAAAATGGCTGAAAAGGGTTTTCTTGCAGGAGTACCTTTAAAAAAATTTGGTTTTGATGAAAATCTTTTATTAATTGCAGTAACAGAAAAAAGAAAAAAAGAGGAAATGGAAGAATATATAAAAAAAGCAAAGGAGGTGATTAAATAAGATAATGATTTATGATGTTGGTATAAAACTTTTCAAAAATGAAAAAGTTGTATTTTTTATCTTACAAGAGATTAGTGATAAAATTGGAATAATTTCTGACATTTTTGACCTTATTAAAGAAAGAGGAATAAATTTACTTCTTGTGGATACAATCCCTTTACCTAAAGGTAAAATATGTTTTAATTTTGTGGTCCAGGATAGTGAGAGAGAAGAGATGAAAAATTTACTTGAAGAGATAGTAGAAACAAGCGGAGCAGGTTATTTAAAAGAATTTGATAATGTAGCGCTTCTTGTTTTTCTTGGAGAAAACTTTGCAAGAAAGAAAGGGGTAGTTGCTGAAATATTGAATATTCTTGCTTTTTATGGAATAAAAATATTTTTAATTTCTTCATCATTACATTCCTTTTCAATTTTAATATCAAAAGAAAAAATGGAACTTGCACTTGGAATCTTAAGAGAGAATTTGAACATATTGGAAGAAAGTATTGTATGAAATTAAGAAAATTTTTAAAAAGTAAAATACATGGTTTAATTGTAACAAAAACAAATCTTGATTATGAAGGGAGCATTAGTTTGCCTCCTTCAATTATGAAAGAAGGTGATATAAAAGAGTATGAGTTTGTAATGGTGATAAATAAGACAAATGGTAAAAGATTTGAAACATATGCGATAAAAGGTGAAGAAGGAGAAGTTGCACTCTATGGTGGAGCTGCAAGATTAGGTTATGTAGGCGATGAAATTTTTGTATTTTCTTATATTTTTTCCGAGAAAGAAATAAAACCCAAAATAATATTTGTGGATAAGAACAATAAAATTAGGAATATAAGATGATTGGAATAGTACTTGCTGGAGGTAAAAGCAAAAGATTTAATTCAGCAAAAAGTAAAGTTTTACATGAGCTTTTAGGGAAACCCATTCTTTCCTATTCTATTGAAAATTTAAAAAAGCTTAAAGTCAAAAAAATATATATAGTTGTAGGTGGAAAATCAAAGGAAGAAATAATAAAAAGGTTCAAAAAAGAAGCCGGAATTATAGATCAGAAATTACCACTTGGCACAGGTGATGCTGTGAAAAAAGCCCTTCAAGAGATAAAAGAAAAAGATGATTTAATAATTCTACCAGGAGATGCTCCACTTTTAAAGTATGAAACATTAAAAAATTTTGTTGATTTTTACAATAAAAATAAACCAGATGCTTTAATTTTAACTGCAATTTTTGAGGATCCAAAAGGATATGGAAGGATAATAAAGGAGAATTCAAAGATAATAAAGATTATAGAGGAAGTAGATGCAAGTGAAGAAGAGAAAAAGATTAAAGAGATAAATACAGGGGTTTATATATTTAAGAGGGAGAGTATTGAAAAAGTGATTGATAAGATAAAACCATTTAATAAAAAAGGAGAATATTATTTAACAGATTGTATACATCTCTTAAATTCTCAAGGAGCAAAAATTCTTGCCTACCAAACTCCTGAACCCAATGAATGCATAGGAATAAATAAAAGGGAAGATTTTATAAAGGCTTTTAAAATTATGAAAGAAAGAATAATTAAAAAGTTTCTTGAAAATGGGGTAACAATATATTCTCCTGAAAATGTATATATTGAATATGATGTTGAAATAGGGAGGGACACAATTATTTATCCATTTGTATTTATTAAGGGGAAAACAAAAATAGGCAGCAATTGTGAAATAGGACCTTTTGTTTATATTGAAAATAAAAAAATTAAGGATGGGGAAAAAATAAGAGGGGGTGAAAAGTGGTTATATGGGCAATAACTCTTATTTTAATTGTGATATTACAAATTATAATGGATGTTGTGATGATTCTGGGTGGAACATTCTTGACAATTGAATTCAGGACATATTTTGACCTTGCTTTCTTATTTGCTGTTCTTGGAATGCTTTATAGAGTTTATAAAATGCAAAAAAGGGGAGAGAAAGAAAAATTAAAAGAAAGAATAAAAGAACTTGAAAAAAAGATAGAAGAACTTCAAGGTAAATGAGAACTGGAAGAGGGAAAGAAGAGTTAAGAAGTTTTAAATTTTATCCAAATTATTTAAATGTTCCTGAAGGAAGTTGCTTGTTTGAAATTGGAAATACAAAAGTTATTGCAACAGCAACAATAGAAGCAAAAGTTCCCCAATTTGCTAAAGAACTTGATGAGGGATGGATAACTGCTGAATATTTTATGTTTCCAAGAGCAACACCTGAAAGAAACATAAAGGATTTGAAAGGAAAAGATGGAAGGTCAATGGAAATAAGCAGGATTATTTCAAGGAGTTTAAGGGGTGCCTGTGATAGAAGGAAATTAAAGGGTTATACAATAATAATAGATTGTGGAGTTTTACAGGCTGATGGAGGAACAAGAACAGCATGCATAAATGCAGGATTTGTTGCCTTGTATATTGCAACAAGATATATGTTAAAAAATAATTTAATAAATGAGGACCCAATTGATAAATTTCTTGGTTCAATAAGTGTTGGTAAAATAAATGGAGAAATTTATCTTGATTTAAATTATGAAGAGGATTTAAATGCTGAAGTTGATTTAAACATTTCAATGCTTGAAGATGGCTCAATAATCGATATTCAGGGAACTTCTGAAAAGGGAAGTTTAAGAATTGAAGAACTTTTGAAATTAATAGATGTTGCAAAAAAGGGTATAGAAGTAATTATAGAAGAAGAGAAAAAAATTCTCTCTTCTATTTGATGTTAAAGCATTTTGAGAGAGTTGTCCAGAAAAAATCAAGCGGTGAAAGGCTTGATTTATATCTTGTAAAAAGCGGAATAGGAACTTCACGCTCCTTTGTACAAAACCTCATAGAAAGTGGAAAGGTAAAGGTGAATGGAATAGTAGTTTTAAAGTCAAATTATAGGGTCAAAGAAAACGACAAAATAGAAGTAGAATTTGAAGTTTCAGAAAAAAAAGAGATAGTTCGCGAGGATATACCAGTTGATGTAATTTATGAAGATGAAGATTTAGCAGTAATTTATAAGCCTGCTGGTCTTGTTGTTCATCCTGCAAGGGGTCATTTTACAGGAACACTTGTTAATGCTCTTCTTTTTAAATATCAAGAACTCCCAATAGATGATGATAAAGCAAGACCAGGTATAATTCACAGACTTGATAAAGATACCTCAGGTCTTTTACTAATTGCAAAAACAGATGAGGCATTATCAAAACTTGGTGAAATGATGGAAAGAAGGGAAATAAAGAGAAAATATAAATTATTTGTCTGGGGTCTTTTGCCACTTAAAAAAGGAATTATAGAAGCACCGATAGGAAGGGATATGGTTGATAGAAAAAAAAGGGCAGTTACAATTTTTAACTCAAAACCTGCAATAACTGAATATGAAGTGATAAAAATTTTTGATACATTTATAACATTTTGTGAAGCAAGCCTTTTAACAGGAAGAACACACCAGATAAGGGTTCATTTTGAACATATAGGTCATCCTGTTGTTGGTGACCCTGTTTATTCAGGAAGGGAGCCAAGAAAGATACTTTCAATAATTCCAAATACTTTAAGGGAGTTAGCACAGGAAGTTTTAAATATAATAGATAGACAGGCATTGCATGCCTATTATCTTTCATTTATCCATCCAATTAAAAAGGAGAAGATGGAATTTAAAATAGAAATGCCCTTTGATATGAAAAATCTTTATGAATTTTTAGAAAAAAAGTTTGAAGGAGGTAAAAATGAAAGATAAAGTTGAAATAAAGGAAAATATATATCATATATTTCATCCAAAAGTAACATACCTTTTAACTTCAAAAAGCAAAGAGGGCAAGGACAATGTTATGGCTCTTGCATGGCTTACACCTCTTTCAGAAGAACCCCCTCTTGTTGGAGTTGCAATCGGTAAGGATGCGTATACATCAAAAAATATAAAGGAGACAAAAGAATTTGTCATAAATATTCCAACAATTTCTTTAAAAGAAAAAGTATGGAAATGTGGAACAAAATCAGGAGAAGAAGTTGACAAATTTGAATTAACAAAACTTACAAAAGAAAAGGCAAAGAAGGTAAGTCCTTGCTGGATAAAAGAATGTATTGCCCATATTGAATGTAAATTAAAGGAAATAGTGGATGCCGGTGAATGCAATTTCTTTATCGGAGAGATAGTTTATGCCTGTGCTTCCACCTTATATTTTAAAGAATACTGGATAAAAAATGAATTGCTTTTGCATTTAGGAGGTAAAATATTTGCAAAATTTGAAAAATTATGAAAAAGATAATAATTGAAAGCAAAAGTATAGGGAAAATTAATTTAATTCCCTCAGAGGAAAACCCTCTTACCTTAAAAAAATTTTTAAAAATATTACCTTGCGAGGGAAAAGCAAATTTATGGGGAGAAGAGATTTATTTTAAAATACCGATTGAAAAAATTGAGCCTGAGAATCCAAGAAAAATTTTAAAAGAAGGAGAAGTTGGAATATGGATAGAGGAGCCTTCTTTATGTATATTTTTTGGAAAAACACCGATAAGTAAAGAAAATGAAATAGTTGCATACAGTGATGTAAATGTTATAGGGAAAATTGAAGGAGATTATAAGATTTTTAAAAAAGTAAAAAGAGGAGAAAAAATAAAAGTTTATTTAGAAGATTAATTTGGCAAAATGCCTAAAGATTTAAATCGGAATCTTTTGCAGAATACCATCATATTTAGAAAGGTAAAATATTATTAAATTTTATATTTTCCACCATGTTCCAATACCTATTCCTGTTTGAATGGCAGGGAAATAATACTTATAGAATACCATAACATTTTAAAAGTAAGGGGTTTATGTTGAATTTTTCCGGCTCAATAAAAGTACCGGATAAATATCCTGCTCCATTCAGGATATTTTCTATCTTTCCTTTTTATAAATTCAATTTTTAAAGCAATCTCCAAAAATTTTTCATTTACATCATTATTTTTACGCTTTTTAAATGCAATTGCAATTCAAATTTTAATTCTTCTATAATTTATATTATGAAAAAATTATCTGAAAAAGAGATAATAAAGATAATAGAGGAAAAACTTCCTGAAATAATTGAAAAATATCCTTCTATAAGAATAAAGATTGAAGAAATAATTGAAAAAAAAGCAGTTACAAAAGAGGAAATAAAGGAAATACTTCTTGAATTAAGAAAACAAAGAGAAGACATGACAGGGGAATTGAAGACACTCCGAGAGGATACTAATAGAAGATTTGAAGAAACTAATAAAAGATTTGAAGAAATAAATAAAAGATTTGAAGAGTTAAATAAAAGATTTGAAGAGTTGAGAGAGGATACTAATAAAAGATTTGAAGAAATAAATAAAAGATTTGAGGAAATTACCCTTAGGATGGAAAATGGATTTAAAATTTTAAGAGATACAATCTCAGCAATAGGTTCAAGATGGGGGATTGGTGCGGAAGACGCATTCAGAAAAGGTTTTGAAGAGATTATTCAGGAACTTGAATATAAAGTAATAAAATGGAAAAAATTTGATAAAGAGGCAAAAATTTTTAGTTTTCCAAGACCTGCTGAAATTGACATAATTATAAAAGATAAAAAAAGAATAGCAATTGAAGTAAAATCCTCTGTAAGTTTAAGTGATGTGGAAGAATTTTTGAAATCTATTAAATTTTACGAAATTGAAGAAAATGAAAAAATAGATGAAAAGATAATTGTTGCAATATTCTGTCGTCCCGGTGTTGAAGAATATATTAAAGAATTGAATATTAAATTGATAAAAGGAATTGAGGAAACAAAAGAATACTTTAAATCTTAACCTTCTTTGCCATAATTTTCCTGTAGAATAACATAAAATTTTAGGCTGAATCAAAAATAATTTTCAATATTATAAAATTCAAAAATTTTTTGAATCTCTGCTTTGCCTTCATAATTTATTTCTCCATTTTTCATAAATATCATCTTATCAGCAAATTTTAATGATAAAAATGGCTCATGAAAAACACCAAGGACTATTTTTTCCTTTGAAATCTCTTTTAAAATACTCAAGATTTCAATCTGATTTTTTAAATCAAGATGAGCAGTTGGTTCATCAAGAAGTAATATATCTGTTTCCTGCGCAATTGCCCTTGCTATTATAACCTTTTGTTTTTCACCTCCTGAAATTTCTGAAAAATC
>JBDRZF010000040.1:0-8212 GCA_039803805.1 Caldifarciminota bacterium | reverse complement strand
TCTCTATCTCTTTTTTTTCTTCTTCTTCTATTTCTTTATAAATATTTTGTATATCGATTGATTCAAAGGGCTCTACATATGCAGAAAAACCCTTTCTTGAATATCCATGAACAACTCCATATTTTTTTGCAATAGAACTCTCAAGAAGAATTGTAAATCTTCCTTCACAAAGCCTTATATTCTCGTCATTCAAAAAGCCTGTCCCTTTTATTTCTTCAATTTTATTTTTGAGTAAATTAAATATTTTATTTAAAAGTTTCTTTTTTTCTTGCCTTATTTTAAAAAGATGCGCGCTTGCCTCATCTTTTATTTCACCATTTTTGTCAAAAATTCTTTTTAATTCACAAATAACTCCCTCTAATTTATCGTATTCTAAAAAAAACCTTTCTTTTAAGAACTCACTTTTAATTATTTTTTTATAAAGTTCCTCTACACCTTCAAAGAATTTTAAAAATTTAAAAAGTTCTGATGGAAGAAATATTTTTTCTTTTAAAAAATCCTTTTCAAAATCTGAAAGGTCGGGAAAATTAAAAACAATTTCCCCCTCCTCTTTTATTTTCTTAATTTCCTTTATTTTTAAAAATTCTTCTCTTATCTTTTCTTCACTATCAAATGGTTTAATTTTACGGAGTTTTTCCTTTCCTGAAAATGTACAAAGACTTTTACTTATTATTTCAAAAATCTTGTCTATTTCAAAACTATAATTCATTTTAAACTTTTCATCTTTCTTAGCATCTTTCTCCTTGCCGCACTTAATAGTCTCTTTCTTCTCTCTGAAGGCTTTTCATAAAACTCAAGTCTTTTTACCTCTTGTAAAATTTTATCCTGTGTTATAACCTTTCTAAATCTTTTTAAAAGGGAATCAAAACTTTCACCCTCTTTAAGCCTTACTCCTGTCATTTTTATCACCTCCTTTCTTTTAATTTTATCCCGGCGGCCATTTCATAACTCTGCCGCCTAATAAATGCACATGCAAATGAAAAATGCTTTGTCCTGCTCTTGCCCCATCATTTATAACTACTCTAAAACCATCAACAAGATTTTCTTTTAATGCAATTTCCTTTGCAATTTTTAATAAATATCCAAGAAGATAAATATCTTCTTCCTTTGCATCTCTTAGAGAAGAAATATGTTTTTTAGGTAAAATTAAAATGTGGGATGGTGCCTGTGGATTTATATCCCTTATTGCCATACACTTTTCATCCTCATAAATTACCTCTGATTCTATTTCCCTATTTATTATTTTACAAAATAAACATTCCATTTAAATCTCCTTTTTTAAAAAAACAAAAATTGAAAGACCGGCAATTATAGCGGTTTCTGTTCTCATTATTCTTTTCCCCATTTTAACTTTTAAAAAACCTTCTTGCTCAAAAAGTTTTTTTTCATCCTTTGTAAAACTACCCTCAGGACCTGCAACAATTAAAATTTTTTCAGAATTTTCTTTAATTTCAAAGGAATTCTCTCCTTCTTCATCAAGCAAAATTTTAGTACCAAAATTCTTTGTTTCCTTTAAAAATTGATTTAAAGGAAGAGGGTCATAAACATAAGGTAAAATACTTCTTCTTGATTGCTTCATCGCATTCAAAACTATTTTTCTCCATCTTTCTATCTTTAAATTTTTTGGATTTACAACTACTCTTTCAGATAAGATAGGATAAAAAGCAGAAACACCAAGTTCTGTCCCCTTTTCAAAAATCATATCCATCCTTTCTCCTTTTATGATGCCTATTCCAAGAGCAAAAAAACTTTTTGTTTCATTTGGCATAAATTTTTTTTCCAAAATCTTACAAATTGCTTTGCCATTTTTAATTTCTTCAATTCTTACAAGGTAATCATTACCCTTACCATCTACTATATGGATTAAATCATTTTTCTTTTTTCTAAGAACTTTATAAAGATGATAATATTCTTCATTTTCAACTATTACTTCATTCCCACAAATATTATTAGGTGATACATAAAAATATCTTTGTTCCATTTTATTCAAATATTTCTTTTGCTTCTTTTCTTTCTTTTTCAATTTTTAATATTTCTTTATAGTATTTTTCTTCTTCCTTTGTTATCTTTTCGGGAATTTTTACCTTTACATAAACATAGAGATCACCATATCCCCCACCTATTTTTGGCATTCCTTCGCCCCTTATCTTTATTTTTTTATCCTCCCTTATACCTCTGGGAATTTCAACTCTTATATCTTTACCATTTAAATGTCTTATAGAGATCCTGTCACCAAGGATAATTTGGGAAGGTGTTAATTCAATCTGGGCATATAAATCATCTCCATCCCTTTTGAAAAATTTATGTTCTTTTTCTTTTATATATATTAAAATATCACCTGGGGGACCTCCTCTTATTCCCGCATTTCCTTCTCCTCTGAGGGTTATATAATTTCCGTCTTTGACACCTTTTGGGATATTAACTTTTATCAATTTTTCCACTTCTTTTCTTCCCTCTCCTTTACAGACAGGACACGGTGAAGAAAGAACTTCACCTCTTCCCAAGCAATTAGGACATGTACTTCTTTGAATAAACTGTCCAAAAAAGGTAGAACTTATTTTTTCAACAATCCCCCTTCCTCCACAAGTTGGACATCTTTCCCACCCCCCTCCTCTTGCTCCGGTCCCATTACATTCAGAACATAAGTCATATTTTTTCACTTTTATTGTTTTTTCAGTTCCGTTATAAATTTCTTCAAGAGTAAGCGACACATAAACTCTTAAGTCTTCACCAGGAGAACTCCTTATCCTCTCACCTTTTCTTTCTTTTACCTTTTTCTTACCAAAAAATATATCAAATATATCTTCTCCAAATGTAAATTTCTCAAATATATCTCTTATATCTCCAAATATATCTTCAAGATCATCAAAATGAGTAAAATCTTTCCATGTAAATCCACCTTCTCTGAATGCTCCTTTAAGTCCTTCATGTCCATATCTATCGTACAAAGCGCGCTTCTGTGGATCCATAAGTACTTCATAGGCTTCTGAAATTTCTCTAAACTTTTCTTCAGCCTCTTTTTTATTTTGAGGATTTCTATCAGGATGATATTTTAAAGCGAGCCTTCTATAGGCTTTTTTTATTTCCTCTGGAGTTGCATTTCTTGGAACACCAAGGATTTCGTAGTAATCTTTTTTTTGATTCACCAATTCCCCTTACACCCCCTCACTCCACAACTTCATAATCTGCATCCACTGCTTTATCCTTCTTTTCCTTGCTTTTGTCTTCCTCCTTACTCCTCGTCTCTTCATAACCTCTTCCAGGTCTTCCGTAGACATCTTCCGTTGCTTTATACCATGCCTCTTGGAGCGCTTGAAATTTGCTTCTTATTTCATTTGCATTTTCAGAGTTCATTACTTTTCTTAATTCTTCTATTTTATTTCTCACATCTTGCAATTTATCAGGGGGTATTCTTGAAGATATGTCCTTTAAGGTTTTTTCAATAGTGTAGATAAATCCATCAGCCTGATTCCTTAAATCAACGAGTTCTTTCTTTTTCCTATCTTCTTCTGCGTGAAGTTCTGCCTCCTTTATCATCCTCTGGATCTCTTCCTCTGTAAGACCTGACGAAGCATGAACTCTTATTTTTTGTTCTTTATTTGTGGCAAGATCCCTTGCTGAAACATGAAGTATTCCATCAGAATCTATTTCAAAGGTAACTTCAATCTGTGGAACACCTCTTGGAGCAGGAGGGATTCCATAAAGTTCAAATCTTGCTAAGGACCTATTATCCTTTGCAAGTGGTCTTTCACCCTGAAGAACATGGATTGTGACAGCAGTCTGGTTATCCTGTGCTGTTGTAAATATCTCTGATTTTCTTGTAGGAATTGTTGTGTTTCTCGGAATTAAAACAGTCATAACTCCACCAAGTGTTTCAACACCTAAGGAAAGTGGTGTCACATCTAAAAGAACAATATCTTTTTTAACTTCGCCAACAAGAATACCTGCCTGAATTGCTGCACCAAGTGCAACAACTTCGTCAGGATTTACTCCCTTATGTGGTTCTTTACCAAAGAATTCTTTTACATATTTTTGAACAAGTGGCATTCTTGTCTGTCCACCAACAAGAATAACCTCGTCAATGTCCTTTGGCGTTAATTTTGCATCCTCAAGACATCTCCTGCATATTTCGATACTTCTCTCTATAAGATCTTTTGACATTGCCTCAAGACGGGCTCTTGTAAGAATTCTTTCAAGATGTTTTGGACCTGATGCGTCTGAAGCAATGAATGGGAGAGAAATAGTTGTTTCCATAAGTGTTGAAAGTTCTATTTTTGCTTTTTCAGCGGCTTCTTTAAGCCTTTGAAGTGCTGCCCTATCATTTCTTAAATCAATTCCTGTCTCCTGTTTAAATTCCTCAATAAGCCAATCCATAATCCTCTGGTCTATATCATCACCACCTAAATGGGTATCTCCATTTGTTGCAATTACTTCAAAAACACCTTCTTCTGAGATTTCAAGAATTGAAATATCAAAAGTTCCTCCACCAAGGTCATAAACTGCAACTTTTGCATTTTTTCTTTTTTCAAGTCCATAGGCAAGTGCTGCTGCTGTTGGTTCATTTATAATTCTTAACACCTCAAGACCTGCTATTCTTCCTGCATCTTTTGTTGCTTGTCTTTGAGCATCGTTAAAATAAGCAGGAACAGTTATAACAGCCTGAGTTATTTTCTCACCAAGATAACTCTCAGCACTTTCTTTTAAATATCTTAATATAAATGCTGAAATTTCAGGGGGTGAATAAATTTTCCCTCTAATCTCAACTCTTGCATCATCATGGGGTCCTCTTACAACTTTATAAGGGACCCTCTTTATTTCATCTAAAACTTCCTCATATCTTCTACCCATAAACCTTTTAATTGAAAAAACAGTGTTCTCTGCATTTGTAATTGCTTGCCTTTTTGCAACAGCCCCAACAATTATTTCACCTGTTTCTTTAAATGCAACAACTGAAGGAGTTGTTCTTCCTCCCTCTTTATTAACAATTACCTTTGGTTCATCCCCTTCCATAATTGCAATTACCGAAAAGGTTGTCCCAAGATCTATCCCAACTGCCTTAGCCATTTTCATCACCTCCTTCTTTTTTCATTTTTTTTGAAACAATAACCTTTGCTGGCCTTAATAAACTATCTTTATAATAATAACCCTTTTCAACTTCATCTAAAATTGTGTCTTCCTCTTTATTATCATCATAAACAATACCTACTGCCTCATGTTTTAAAGGGTCAAATTTCTCACCTATTGAAGAAAATTGTTTAACCCCCTCTTTTTCTAAAATATTTAAAAATTGTCTATAAATAATCTCTATTCCCTTTTTAATACTTTCAAAATTATTATCATTCATTTCAAAACACATTGCCCTTTCAAAGTTGTCAATTATTGGAATAATTTTTAATATCACATCTCCTTTTATTAAATCTTTAATTTTTTCCATCTCCTCAGCCTGTCTTTTTTTATAATTTTTAAAATCTGCTAATGTTCTTAAATAAAGTTCTTTATAATCTTTACTTTCTTCAATTATTTTTAAAAATTCCTTTCTCAATTCATTAACTTTCATAAATAACACTTTAAAAATACAGGGTAAAATGGAATTTGTCAAGGGTAAAGATATATAATTAAAATCTTAAAAGGAGGAAAAAAAATGCCAAAAATGAAAACTAAAAAATCTGCTCTTAAAAGATTTAAAATAACTGCAAAGGGAAAAATAAAAAGATATAGAGCATTTCATTCCCATCTTGCACAGAGTAAAAATCCAAAAAGAAAAAGAAGGCTTAGGAAACATACCTATGTTTCAAAAGAAGATGAGAAAAAAATTAAAAAAATTTTACCCTATCTTTAAAAATTTTGAGAATCCCCATAATTGAAATATTTGAAAGTATTCAGGGAGAGGGGAAAAATCAAGGAATTTTTAGTATATTTTTAAGACTCCCTTTTTGTAATTTAAGATGTTCTTTTTGTGATTCAAAATATACTTATGAGAATCCAAAATTTGAATGGAAAAATGTGAAAGAAGTTTTGAAGATGATAAATGGATTTAAGGCACAAAATCTTGTTATTACAGGAGGAGAGCCCCTTTTATGGCAAAAAAATTTATTACCACTTATTAAAAAAATTAAAAAATTTATTGAAGTTGAAACAAATGGGACAATAATCCCCTTAGAAGAATTTGATAAGTATATACATCAATATAATGTATCACCTAAACTTTCTAATTCAGGTGAAAAAAAGGAAAAAAGATTCAATGCAAAAGTTTTAAGATGGTTTGCAAGAAATAAAAAAAGTTATTTTAAGTATGTAATTGATAAGGAAATTGAAATAGAAGAAGTTATTGAACAAATAGAAAAAATAAAAATAAATCAAGAAAGAATTTATCTTATGCCCTGTGCGCAAACAAAGGAAGAATTGGAAGAAAAATCTAAAATTGTCATGAATTTATGCAAAAAATATAAGTTTAATTATTCTGACAGATTTCATATAAGGTTTGGTTTACCTTAAGTTAAAATTTATTTTAAGTTTTCTAATTTTTCTAAAAAGTTGACTTCTTGAAATTCCGAGTTCTTTTGCTGTTTTTTCTATCCTCCATTGATTTTTTATTAGAGTTTCGAGAATATACATCCTTTCAAATTCTTCCCTTGCTTTTCTAAGGTTTTTTTTCTCTCTCATTTTAATTATATCTTTTAATTTTTCTAATTCTATTTCTTCTGATTCAGAAAGAATAATGGCTTTCTCTAAAACACTCTTTAGTTCTCTTACATTTCCTGGCCATTCATAGGAAATCAAAATTTCCATTGCTTTATCGCTCAATTTCTTAATCATTAAATTATTTGACTCACAAAAGTTTTTGATAAAATATTCACAAAGAAGGGGGATATCTTCTTTTCTTTCCCTTAAAGGAGGTAAATGAATTCTTATTCCATTTATCCTATAAAAAAAGTCCTCTCTTAAAATTCCCTTCTCTAAAAGTTCCTCGGGGTCTTTACTTGTTGCTGTTATTATTCTTACATCAACTTTTTCAGTCTTTGTACTACCAATTGGTTCATATTCCATATATTCAAGAAATCTTAAAAGTTTGGCTTGCGCCTCTTTTGATAATTCACTTATTTCATTAAGGAAAAGAGTTCCACCATCAGCAAGTTTTGCCTTTCCTATTTTCCTTTTATCAGCACCAGTAAATGCTCCCTTTTCATAACCAAATATTTCAGACTCAAAAAGAGAGTTGGGTATTGTTGCGCAGTTAATCATTTGAAAGGGGAAAGATTTTCTTTTTGATTTAATATGGATGAGTCTTGCAACAAGGTCTTTACCTGTTCCAGTCTCACCTGTTATTAAAACACTTATGTCTTTATCTGAAACAATATCTATAAGTTCTTTAATTTTTTTTATTTTTTCACTTTCCCCTATGAAAGGATGGATTGATTCTATAAAATTCTTAAGACCTTTTATCTCCTTTTCCATTTTTCTTATTTTAAGCGCATTTTCTATTGCTATTTTTGCTCTTTTCCATGCAAATGGCTTTTCTATAAAATCTTCTGCCCCATTTTTTATAGCCTCAACAGCAATATCTATTGTACCATATGCAGATATCATAATAATAGGAACATCTTTTATTTCTTTAATGTATTTAAGTAATGTTATACCATCAACATCGGGAAGGCGAACATCAAGAAGGATTGCATCAGGATTATTTTCCTTTAAAGACCTAATTCCTTCTTCAGCATTTATAGCCCCAAAGGCATTGTATCCTTCTTCCTTTAAAATCTTTAAAAGGGATTCCAAAAAAACCTTTTCATCATCTATAACAAGAATTTTAGCCCTCACAACTTAAACAAAAAAATTCCCTTATCTGTTCCAACCCATAATGTATCACCTTTAATCATTAGAGAAAGAACTGTAACATTAAAATCTTTCTTAAAATTTTCTTTTCTCCATAAATCTTTTTTAATATCATAATAAAAAAGACCATCTAAACTTGCGACAAATAGAAAATTTTTGTATAACTTCATATCGAGGATTTCTCTTGAAGAAAAAGGAGATGGATAAAATACTTTAAAATTTCCATTTTCTTTAAACACCATAAAAATACCATTATAAGAACCAACAATTAAAGTATCATTTCTTTTACATAACTTTAAAATATAAGAAAGAGAATAATTTTTTTCATCTGTAAAATGTAAAAATTTATCTTTATCAGGAGTTATATAAAAAAGCCCTT
>JBDRZF010000039.1:0-8260 GCA_039803805.1 Caldifarciminota bacterium | reverse complement strand
CTTTAAAATTTTAAAGAGTTTTTCATAATCAGGCTCTTTTATTTTAAGTTTTTCTTCATTAAAGTCCACATCTATATCAATATCAAGTTTTGTAAGTTCTTTTGCCATTTTTATATTATCAATATTTTCTTCAATGAGTTTTCTTATTCTCAAATTCTCAATTTTATGGTAATTCTCAATCAAATCATCAATATCTTTAAATTTATTAACAATTTCAATAGCGGTTTTTTCTCCAATACCTGAGATACCAGGAATATTATCAATACTATCACCTATTAAAGCGAGATAATCAGGAATTTTTTTAGGTTCTATTCCGAATTTTTCAATTACCTTTTCTCTTGTATAAAGAATATCTTCTTTGGGACGCGTATCAAGAACCCATACATCGTTATCAACCAGTTGAAGCAAATCTTTATCAGAAGAAAGGATCAATATCTTCCACCCATTTTTTTTCCCCTTATTAACAAGGGTTCCTATAACATCATCTGCTTCATATCCGGGAACTTCATAAATTTCCAAATTTAGAGCCTCTGTTATTTCCCTTATCCTTTTAAGGCTTAAAACAAGTTCATTTGGCATAGGTGGTCTTGTTGCTTTATATTTTTCAAAAATTACATGCCTTTTTGTCTTTCCCTTTGCATCAAAAACAATAGCCATATAGGAAGGTTTATAATCCCTTTTAATCTTTAATATGGAATTTGTAAAAGCAAAAGGAGCAGAAGTATTTTCTCCTTTTGTATTTCTTAAGGGATTTTTTATAAAGGCAAAAAATGCCCTGTAGGCTAAGGAGGTTCCATCAATTATTATAAATAACTCATTCAAAGTTTATAACCAACAGGAATAATATAAATCGGTTCACCTTTAAATTTAAGTATTTCCTTAATCTCTGAATCATTAAAAGCACCAACAGGGCAGGCTCCAAGATCAAGTGCTTCTGCTTGAAGTAAAAGATTTTGAGCAGCATGACCTAAATCAAAATGAACATATCTTATTCCTCTTTCTCCATATCTTGAAGTTGTTCTTTCATAAACTGCATAAAATATAAATACACAGGGGGCATCAGCAATAAACTCCTGATTCCATGAAAGAGTAGCAATTCTCTTCCTCACATCCTCTTTTAGAACTTCTTCAAGGGCATGTTTTTCAGGAATATACTTAAAAACACCATCTTCCTTTGCAACATATATATCAAGCGGATATCTTGCACCTGCTGAAGGTGCAGTTTTAAGACCATAATGGGTTTCTGTTATTCCATAGGTTGCCCATAGAAGTTGGGAAATCTGCTCAATTGTAAGTTTTTTATCCCTTACAAAATCCCTGCATGTCCTCCTTTTTTTGAGAACCTCCTCAAGGGTATATTTACCTTTAAAATTTGGTTCAGGAAGTTTTATCATAAATAAATTATAATTTTATACTGATTGAAATTTCAATCAAAATAGTTTAAAATAAAAATATGAAATTACTAATCTCTATAATTTTGGGTTATCTTTTTGGTTCATTTCCTACTGCTTTTTTAATTTCAAAGATATTTTATCAAAAGGATATAAGAAAAATTGGTGATGGAAATCCGGGTGCACAGAATGTGTGGAGAAGTATTGGTAAACTCGCAGGAAGTATTGTTGCAATAATTGATTTTTTAAAAGGCTTTTTTTCTTTTCTAATTCCTTACTTATTATTTGAAAACTATAATTTCTCTTATATATCAGGAATATTTGCAATATTGGGACATGATTTCCCTTTATGGACAAAATTTTATGGTGGGAAGGGAATGGCATCAATTTATGGAATAATATTTGCAATGATGCCTATCCCTTGTTTGATTGGCCTTTTTACAGGATTTTTGAGTACTTTTTTATTAAAAAGTTTTGAAAAGGGAATGGCTGCTGGAATGATAGTTCTTCTTTTATCAGGAGTTTTCCTTCACTATCCTCTACCCCATGTTTTATTTTCCCTTTTAATAATTCCAACCATAGGAATTAAAAAATGGCTGGATATAAAAACAGGAAGGGAAATTTTAAGAAAGTCTTAATATTACATGCAAAAACAGGTGGAGGGCATTTTCTCGCCTCAAAAAGTTTAGAAGAGTATATAAAGGAAAATTTCAGGAATATAAAACTATTAAACATTGATGGCTTAAAAAATGCACCTTTCCCCTACCCTTTTATGCCTTTTTTCTGGGATATACTATCAGAAATTCCCTTTTTATGGAAAAACATTTTTTATCCTTTTAATATTAAATTCTTATACAATTTAACAATTTTTATTCAAAATTTATTACTTTTTCCATCTTTAAAAAGATTGATTAATTTTTTTAATCCCAACATAATATTTTTAACGCATCCATTTTTTATTCCTCCTTTATTTAAAATAAAGAAAAAATTAAAAAAGAAATTTTATCTTATTACAGTATTAACTGATTTTGGAGAAATTCATACAAGTTGGCTTTCAAAGGGAAGTGATTTTTTATGGATACCTTCAAATTTTACATTTAATGAAATAAAAAATAAAATAAAAGAAATTAAATATGAAATTCTTGGATACCCTGTAAGAAAGGGTTTTCTTGAAAAAAAAGAATTTGAAAGAAACGGGATTCTCATAATGGGTGGAGGGAAAGGGAAAGGTCCAATTTTAGAAATATTAAAAGAAATAAGAAAAAATTTTAAGGATTTAAAAATAACTGTGATATGTGGGAGAAATAAAAAACTTTATAATAAAATTTTAAATTTTAAAGAAAAAAACAATGACAAAAATATAGAAGTTGTTGGATTTACTGATAAAGTTGCTGAATATTTAAAAAGGTCAATTTTGATAATTTCAAAACCAGGTGGTTCAACAGTGGCAGAGGCAGTTTATACAAAAACACCTTTTCTCGCAATAAAACCTTGTCCTGGACAGGAGACAGGAAATGTAAAATTTTTAGAAAAGATAAAGGCAGGAAAGAAAATAAAAAGTATAAAAGATTTATATGAAATTATAGAAAAAATATTTAAAGAAGAAGAAAAATTTGAGTTTGAAGAAGATTTAATTAACTATGAAAATAAAAAAAAAGAATTTTTATTGAAAATTTTATCTTAAATAGATTAAAATAATAAACCATTAGGGGGATAAAATGAAAATATTTTTAATTTTATTTATATGTATAGAGCCAAATCTTAAAAAGGATCCAAATTTAAAAAAATATCGTAAATATTTTGGAGTCCCTTCAACTGGAAAAAACATATTTGAATTACAGCCAGTTCTTATAGATTCTTCACCAAATCAGTATACATTATGGGAGACTGCACATGACCCAATATGTGTGAATTACAATTTAATAGGAATTGCTTATAGAAGAAGAGATCCCTCTCATCCAGGAACAGGATGGATTGGGTATGCTTATTCAAATAATGGAACTACATGGATAAGGAGTCCAATAATAAATCCTCTTACAGGAGAAGATTATCCAGGAAGATATCCCCATTCATGTATAACACCTTCTTACTGTGTTTCTACCTGGTCAGTTCCAATTTCAGGTGTATGGGGAAGAGAAGCAGGGAATAGTATGATAAGGAATACAGGAAACTGGAATATTGACAGATTACTTTCAATAAATCTTGGAATAAGTTATGCAACCCCTCTTTATTTACCGGATGGAAACATATTGGTTCTTGGAAGTGGATATGATGAACAAAATAATATAGGTTTTACATATGCACAAAAGTTTAATCCAGCAAATATGCAACCCGTTGATTCTATAAGACCTGTAATAAGTTTATCAGAAGGGATATATGCAGGAAGTGATATAGATGGAAATAAAATTGCAGTATTCTATAAGGCACCAGGTGGAATTTTTGAAGGAGAACAGGTTCTTATGGCAAGATCATTGGATGGAGGGAACACATGGGAAGGTCCACTTCTTGTAGGTAAATTACCACCTGATACAATGTGGATGGAAGGAAACTGGTTGTATTATTGCTGGTATCAATTCTGGGTTGGTGGTGAAGGAATATTCTTGTCTGATGGAACACCTGTATTTTTCGGGGTTGGAGAAATGTGGGGAATAATGACAGATACATCAACAGGAATAACATTGCCAGTATATGGTGGTGGAAATATTTATATGCTTAAAGGTGGAACATGTGTTAATTTAACAAATGACAGTGATATTGATACCCCGATTTTAAGGTGCCATGTAGGAGTTAGTATAAATCGCTCAGCAAATATAATAAGTATTGTATGGCAGGAATTGACACAGATAGATGTAAATATAGGATATGGATACTGGGATATATTCGGGATGAGTTCCTTTAATGGTGGAAATACATGGACAGAAAAGATTCAGATAACAAATACACCACTTTTTAATGATAACCTTCCTCATGTAGCAAGAAATATATGGGAAAATTCATTACATATAATCTATGGAACAAGTTATAATGGTGTGAATGACCTTGTTTATGAATCTGAGTCCCAGAACGAAATAAAAATAAAGATTTTTTATCTAAAAACAGGGATACCGGGTTATAAAGTAGAAGAAAAAATTGTTCTGGATGATAAATATAGAAAATATGAAAAAAATATGTTCAGAAAAATTGAGTTTAAGTTAAATAAAAAATGGGAAATAATAAATATTGCAGGGCAGAAATTAAAAAATCCTAAAGAAGGTGTATATTTTTTAAATTTCAGGAATAAATATAAAAAAATTTTAATTTTGCCATAAAGGAGGCATTATGATTGGATTAAATATTTTGATTTCTCTATTAATAGGAATTGCACCTGCAAAAACGCGCTCGGGTAAAGAATTTATACCAAATCCTAAAAAATTTAAAGAAAAGGGAGAAGTTGCTTTCAGGTTTGTAAAAGTTAATCAAATAATACCTTCAAAAGAAGGAAAAAATAGAATAAAATATGGATGGTTTGCTCCTGATATAAGGGTTACCCCACAATCCCAGGACAATCGCACATCAACTATTGCACCTCAAACAGATGGAACTCTTATAATGGTTGACAATTTCTTTTCTTCTGAAAAGAATAAATGGGTTATAGGACTTTATCGTTCAGATAACCTGGGAATTAACTGGGAATATGTGGGATACATATATTTCTATGACCCGGGCAATCCAAATACTTATTATGATGCAGGAGATCCTGTAGTGGTAATAGATCTTTCCACTGACAGTGTTTATATTGCCTGCCATGTGGATGTAGGAGATTATGATGTTTATTGCTTAATTCTTGATCCAAATCTTACAAGAGTTCATGGAGTTCCAATTGATATAAGTGGAGACGAAACATGGACACCCGCAATAACAATAGAATATAAATATCCAAACAATTACATATTCATTGCTTATAGTTATTCAAGATGGACAGGATGGAGAGGAGTAAAAATATATAGATCCACTGATAGAGGGGCAACATGGGAAATGAAAGCAGATTATTCTTCATGGCTTGGAAGTTATCGCCAATTTTTATGGGGTGCTGCAGGACATGGCAAAATATATTTTTCTTACCTTTATGGAGAAAATGATATATATGTGGCAATTTCTGGTGATAGAGGAGGTACATGGGTAGAAAAACAGAATGTTTATCATAATCCTTATCCTATTTATTCTAATGAAATAGCAGCATCAAGAGGTGGATGGAGTGTTGTAATAGTTTCACAATCAGAGTTTACCCCGGGTGACATAAATATAGTATATGTTTATAGCACAAATGGTGGTGAAAGCTGGGGAAATGATGTGGTTGATCAAACAACTGCAAATACAAAAACGCCAGCAGTAAGTGTGGATGGAATGAATGCGAAAGGTGATACAGTTATAGGGTATTTCCATTGTGTCTATTATAGAGATGCATGGGTTGCCTATAAAAGAATCCATCAGGATAGCCTCGGAATAGGCTTCTGGTATACACCGATCTGGGAACTTTCAAGAGAAGCAAGTGATGGTCCATATGTTGAAGAATCCAACTGGGCACAGATAGCAGTTTCAACTGTAAAAGGATATAAAGGATGGGCACCACTTATTTCATGGACAGATACAAGGGATGGTGAAAAAAATATCTATTACACCCTCCCTTATTCAGCAGTTGCAAAATTAGATATTTATCCTGACCAAACACAAGGAGTTTCACCTGGTGATACTCTCTCTTATACCTTATGGATTAAAAATGCTTACCTTAAAGATGTTGTAAACATATTACCCACCCATACACAGAATTCATGGTGGCATGGATATTATAAAGCCGATGGGATAACACCCCTTACAGATACAAATGGAGATGGATATATTGACATTGATACTCTGCCTCCTCTTGATTCTACAAAAATAGTGGTAAAAGTGAGCCCACCAATTGGCACACCTGCTGGAATTTCTGATACAGGTATTATAAGGGCAATGTATGCAAGGAACGGAGTTGATCCTATTGGAAGGGATTCAGCATTTTTGATAACTGTATGCGGTCTTTCTTTTAATTTAGTTGTTGAACCTGATACTCAATGCGGCTCTTATCCAAAAGATACTCTTTTATTCAATATAAGGGTTAAAAACCTTGGAAATTTTAAAGATGTAATAAATATAGATACATCCTCCAATATTTCTTGGTATATAGAGATTCTTGATACAAATGGACTTCCACTTTCTGACCATAATAATGATGGTATTCCGGATATAGATTCTCTACCACAGGGCGGAATAAAAAGTTTAAATGTTAAAACCATCTTGCCTGATAGTTTAATTGCAGGAACAGTTGGAAGAATATTTGTTAAAGGGATGTATGCATCTTTCCCCTCTGCAAGAGACTCTGCAAAAATAGAAATAAGTATTCTTGAAAAACCGGGAATTTTAGTATATCCAGATCGCGAAGGAATGGTCTTTTTAGGTGGAAATAAATTTTACGATTTATATTTAAAAAATGAAAGCAATTTTGATGACAGCATAAATTTAATTATAAAAGGGCTTGGAAATGGATGGGAAGCACAAATTCTTGAGGAAGATAGTATAACACCAATCACAGGTAAAATTTATCTTCCTGCATATACACAAAAAAATATCGTATTAAAAATAACACCCCCTTCTTTCAAAGATACGGCAATAATTGGAGGTGATACAATTTTCTTAAAAGGATATTTATCAAAATATGAAAACATAAAAGATTCTGCAAGGGTGATAACATATATCGGAGCAAGGGTGAAACTTTCTCTTTTACCCCATTTTGTGAATACCTCAGGAGAACCGGGTAAAGAGATAATTATTCCATTTTCTGCTTCAAATTTAGGAGAAATAAAAGATGTAATAAACATAGAATTTTCTGTTACAAAGCCAACATGGTTTACCGGATTTTTTAAAAAAGATGGTATAACTCCTTTATACGATACAAATAATGATGGACTAATTGATATTGATTCTCTTCCTCCCAACAAAACTGACACTTTCCTTTTAAAAGTTACAATACCTTCAAATGCAAATAAAGATGAAGTTGACAGTATAAAAATAAAAATAACTTATGCCTTTTTGAAAAATGTTTCCCCTTATAAAGGAAGTGATTCATCTTTTGTAACAATAAAGGTAAATCCATTCATTTTTTCTCTTGAATTAAAAAAGGATCAAGAAAAAACAATACCCTGTGGAGAATTTTATGATTACCCAATGAAAATCATTTTATTTTCAAATACGGATGAAATAGTGAAAATTGAATCTGAAGGAACAAAACCTGAATGGAATATAGAATTTTTAGATGAAAATAAAAATCCCTTAACTTTCCCAAATTTAGAGGTTAAGGCAAATGATAGTGTTGTTTTTTATGTAAGGATAAAAGCCCCTTATTTCTCTTTAGAAGGACTTTTACCCGGGGAAGGATTTCCACAGAAACTCATGGACATTACAAAAATTAAGGTATTTTCAACCACATTCCCATCAAAAGGGGATAGTGCAGAACTTACAACAAAAGCAATACCACCTGTTGATATTCACAATTTTGAAAGTCCATTCCATAAATCAACTACATTCATATTCTCTGTACCTGAAAAAGGAAAGGTAACTTTAATAGTATATGATAGGCTTGGAAGAAAAATAAAATCATTGATTAAAGAAGAATATAAAAATGAAGGGATATACTTCATAAAATGGGATGGAAAAGACGAAGAAAATAAGGAAATTCCACCTGGAGTTTATATATATTATTTTAAATTTGATGGCTCAACCATAAATAAAACAATAAAGAAGAAAACTGCAAAAATTTCAGGGAGGTAAAAATGAATCTTATAAAATTATTTTTGTTTTCT
>JBDRZF010000038.1:0-8340 GCA_039803805.1 Caldifarciminota bacterium | reverse complement strand
ACAGGTGATGGATCTGGCCCTCTACCAATTGCGGTTGGTGATTTCAATAAACTCAATAACCCATAAACCTGTTCCTGATTCAAAACTTTCATTTTGAGGCACTGGATTCTGATACTTTCTTATTTCCCAGTATAAAGGATTATTCGTTTCTTTATTTCTTGGATGCCATATTAAATTAAAATTTGGGGGAACCGTATCAAGTGGCTCTATGCTTGGTGAAGGAACAAAACATTTCATATAATTTTTTATTGAATCTCCCTTTTGCATTAAAAATAATACTCCATTAAAATTCTGCCTCATTATATGGTCTAAATCTGAAACAGGTTGATAAAATGATGTCCCAACTTCTATAACAAACCCAATGCATGGATTTCCATTAACAAAGTTGTTCCATCCATAATACCAGTCCCTTGCATTTCCAGTAACAGGATAAAGTGCATATTCATAAGAATATGTTCCTCCACCAAGCCTTTGTATCCTTGAAGCCATTCCACTTGCAATTGCCTGAATCCATGAATCATGTGGAGTTGGCCCCTGCAAATATCCCCATGGCATTAAAACAACCTCTCCATAGGAATGATAATCAATTGCACTGTTAAACTTTCTTGATTTTACAAAACTTGAATGATAAAAAATTTCAGGAGAAGAAAATCCCTTAAATCCACAAAAAGTCTCTTCACTTGGATAATGGCTTGCAGAACCCTGATATATCCATCCCCATCCAGCATTAGCAAGTGTATCACCTGCACCATTATAATTTCTATTCAAATCAGTCCCTATATAACCATGAAAGGGCTGTCTGTTTTTCCTCCAACTTCTTTGATTTGGATAATCATAGACATATCCATCAGGATTTATAATCGGGAATACCCAAACCTCTCTTGTATTAACAATCTGGGTTATTAAAGGATCAGTTCCATAGCCTTTTAGAAGTGTATCCGCAATAAATAAAGCAACTTCAATACTTGCCCATTCCCTTGCATGAGTACAGCCTGTAAAAAGATGTTCAGGTTCATCCTCATCAACATTAACATTATCAGAAATCTTTATTCCATAAAGCCATCTATTTTCATAAGAAGTTCCTGTGCTTTCAAGTTTTGCAATTGCAGGATACGAACTTGCATAATTCCTTAAAATTGTTACAACCTCACTATAAGAATGATATTGACCTCTGTAAATTTCTTTTAGTTTTTCAAGATCATCTATAATAATTTCAAATTTTAAACCAGTTCTTTTAAATCTTAAAAAATCCTCGCCATCCAAAAGTAAATCAAAATAAGTTCCCTTTTTTCCAGAAACAACTTCAGGGATTGTTTTTCCAAAAACAGGACGCAAAGAACTTAAAAGTTCTTCCCAGGAAGAAATATAAACTCTTACAATTTTTTCAGAAGAAAAAAGTAAACTTTTTAAAATTACCAACATAAATATGGATTTAACAAATTTCATAAAGCCTCCTCTTTACTATTTAATTATAAAAAAATTGAATTTTAAACTTCAATACTATATAATTAGTTTATAAAATTAAGGGGGGAATGATGGTGATAGTTTTAATTTTTGGATGGATAAAAATGATGGTTAATCCAGGGCCTGCTGAGGGAACAGGAATTGTAGTTGACACTTATGGTCATCCACATATATTTTATTATAAGAATAATGCAGTTTATCATTCCTTCTGGAATGGTGGATGGTATGAAGAATATGTAGCTCCTGCTGCCTCTTATCACAATAGCGGTCCTTCTGTAATAATTGATTCGCAGAATAGAATATACCTCACCTATTATAATCAAAATGAAAGACTTGGATATGCATGGTTTGATGGAACATGGCATACAGAGACAATTGATACAACTTACAGAACAGGAGATTACTCATCTTTAAAATTTGATTTAACAGGAAAGCCCTGCGTTGCCTATTATCGTTATACAGGTCTTTTCTCAGGATATTTAAGATATGCTTATAAATCAGGAAACTGGATTATTTTTGAAAATTCTTCGTTTTCTTCAGGATTTCATGCAAGCCTTCAAATTAATTCACAGAATATCCCGTGCATTTCCCACTGCAGTTCATGGTCAAGTGGAGATCTTTATTATTCACAATTTGACGGACAAAACTGGATTCATGACACCATTGTGCAAAACTATGCTTCAGGTTATAATTCACTTGTTCTTGATTCACAGGGAATCCCGAACATTTGTTTTTACTGGGCAAATGGAAGTGCAAATCAATTTGATTTAAGATTTACCCAGAAAGAAGGGAATAACTGGGTGATATATGTTGTTGATGCAGGACAACAACTATTTAAAAGGGGATGGGATTGCAGAATGGCAATGACAGATAATGGATTAATGAATATAGTATATCATGCCCATAATGAAGAATTATTAAAATATGCAAGAGGTGATGCGAATTCATGGACAATACAGATTCTTGATACAATAGGTGGATACAGTGCATTTACATCAATAACAGTTCAAGGTAACGATGTCTTTATGTCTTATTGCAAGGAATTGCAGAACAATTCAGTCTGGATTGTTTCAACAAGAGATTTTACAAAAATAGAAGAATTTAACAATTCTAAATTAAAATATGATGAAACAGGGATTTTTGATATAACGGGAAGAAAAGGAAGTATAAAAACAAAAGGAATTTATATAATTAAAGAAAGAGAAAAATTAAAGAAGATTTTAAAGATTTTTTAAATTATTTAATTATAACTTTCTTGCAGGATTTTTGATTATTTGATTCAAAAATATAAATTCCCGGTTTTAAGTAATAACTATTTTGAGAAGAATTAAAAAATCTTTTTATAAGTCTTCCAGAAATATCATAAAGATTAACAAATTCTTTTGATTCAAAAAATAAAGATTTTGATATTTTTTTATTCCAACCAAATTAACAAATTTAACAGTTCCCCAATCATAATAAGTTGAAGGGTCTAATGTCCTTCCAGTTATATAAACACCATTATTACCATCTATTGCAAGCGCAAGTGCATAATCAATTGTATCAGAAAAATCATATCTTGCTTCCCATCTAATAACACCTGATGAATCAACCATCAAAACAACATAATCATTATAAGTGGTCTCTCCCCTGCTTGTCCCCCCAACATATATATTTGAAAATTGATCAATAGCCATACATTTACCACCAACCTCATCAGAGGGTGTATCATATCCATTTACAGGTCCATCATATCTTGTCACCCATTTTAAATTTCCATCACTATCGTATTTAATTATAACGATATCTGAGCCGGTATTTAAACCCATACTCTGACCAACAACATAAACATTACCTTCATTATCAACTCTTATTCCATAACCACCATCAGCACCATTAACCTCATCATTATTATACCTTGCAATCCAAAGGACGTCACCATTTGAATTATATTTTATTGTAACAATATCAGTGGATGTCCCCTGTCCATAACTTGAACCTGTTACATAAACATTTCCTTCATTATCCACTGCTATATCCCTTGCAATATCAGAACTATCACTCGGACCATTATATGTTCTTGCCCATATTAAATTACCATTTAAATCATACTTCAAAACAACATAATCATAGAATGTTCCACTACTATAAGGATTAACATATCCAACAACATAAACATAGTTTCCCTCTGTTATAACCTTATGTCCTTTATCATTATAATTTCCTGAACCATTATATCTTGCAACCCATAACTGGTTGCCTGAAGAATCATATTTAACAACTGCTATATCATCCTGATAATTATAACCTCTGCTATAACCTGTCACATAAACATTTTCATAATTATCAACGCTTATCCAGTGGGCAAAATCATAACCATTACCTATCCCATTATATCTTCTCGTCCATGCAGTATCACCATTAGGTCGATATTTTACAATAAGAAAATCACCAGAACCAGAACTCATTGTATAACCTGTTATGTATATATTTCCATAAGGTCCTATCGCAATAGAGCTTGCCCTTTCATTATAATAACCAGGGCTCGAAAATCTCCTCACCCAGATTGTATCACCATAAGGTGAATATTTAATGGTAACCCAGTCATCATAGGTGTTGCTGAATGCTCCAACCCCTGTTACATAAGCATAGCCAGAATCATTTACAGCAATTGCATAAGCCCAATCAGAAGAGGAACCCGGGCTTGTCCATTTTTGAGCCCATACAGTATCAACCTGAACAAAAAGCAAAATTTCCAGTATTTTCATATTTTTATTTTATCCTAATCATCCAGCCAAAGGCAATCCTTGGATACAAAGATTTTGCTCTCCATATCCACAATTCAAGTTTTGTAATTTCAAAAAAATAATTAACCATTCCATATTTTCCTTTAAATCCCAATGTTAAATCTCTTCCGTCAATTTCAACAATATAATTAAACCTTTCAGAATATTTATACTCAAAGCCTGCAAAAAGACCAAAGGCAAGTTCATGATATGTATCCACAAAAACATCTGTATTTAAATATTTGCTATGAGGCCCGTATCCAACAAATTCTCCTCTTCCAATACCAAGATGAAAATTATAATCTCTTATACTATAAGAGGAAACAATAAAAATAGAAAAAATTTCAGGATTCCTTCTCTTTTTACCTGTATAATTTTCATCCTTAAATCCACCATCAGGTGGTTTACCACCAGCAGAACTTATATATCTTGCATAAGTAAAATTTCTAACTCCAAGAGCAATTGATGGAACATTCGGTGCAGAAAAGAATTTATAAATGAAGTCAATACCAATCTCTCTTGTAGTGAAAAAATTAATTCCTGCACCAAATTTTTCAAGGAAATAAACATTGAAATGAATATAATCCATATCAAAGAAATGATTATCATTTGTATTTAAAGCCATTGAGAAGTCATTACCAAAATAATATGAAGGAATAGAACTTTCAGGGAAATCAGCAACAGGTATTTCAAGCAGACTTGCGACTCTCCCAACCTGAGAATAAAGCACCCCAATAATTATTATATTTAAAATCCACCCTTTCATATTGCCCTCCCATTTTTTCCACCCCCGAGGTGGAAATAAAATCTTATTCTAAGAGAAGGCGTTTTATCTTATCTAATTCTCTTTGATAATCTTTTCTTGAAATTACAAAATCTATATATTCATCTTTATTTATTTCCAAAAATTCTTCAAAATTGCAAATTTTTTCATTTACGCCTTTTTCATTTATAAATTCCTTATAAGAAGAAAAATTCCAATCTTCTGGATTTTCAACTAAATAAGCGGTAACAGGATTTAAATGAATATATCTTGTGAGATGATAAAGTTCCTCTTTGGTTTCAACTTCAATACTCTTAAATCTACTTTCCCAAAGAGGTCCTTTTCTTTTATACTTTGTATTGAAATATTTTGCATAACTATTTAATATCCTGCCCATATATATTGAAATACCATTTTCTGCAACCTGTTTCAATAAAAGGTGTATATGAGTAGGCATAAGACAATATGAAATAATCTCAACAAGTTTTTCATTTTCCAGAAAGTTTTCCTGTCCAATTTTTTCCTTATCCTTGATTTCTAAATATAAAGAATATTTAAAAGGAGGCTTCTTAACCTGATAATATTTCAAAAGTTCCTTCATTCTTTCATAATCTTTCCGATTTCTAAAAATTCTATATTTTTCTATACTTCTTGAAACAATATGATATATCCTATTCTCTACCAATGGAATTTTGCGGCCTGGCATTTCCACCCCCGAGGTGGAATTTTGGTTTGGCTATCGGCCTTTTAAAAGGAGGAGGGAATAAAGGGCACGAATGAATATTTTAAAATCAAGATAAAAACTTCTATTTTTTATGTAATAAAGGTCATATTCATGTCTTATTTTAGCATCCTCAATACTATCAACATAATCATAGTTTACCATTGCCCATCCTGCCATCCCCGGTTTAACTAAATATCTCAATTCATAACAAGGAATATGTTTTTTAATTTCTTCTTCAAGCCCTGGTCTTTCAGGTCTTGGACCTATTGCTGACATTTCACCCTTCAAGAGGTTAAAAAGTTGGGTAAACTCATCCAGCCTTGTTTTCCTCAAAAACTTTCCTACCCTTGTGATTCTCGGATCATCCTTTTTTGCCCAGACAGGTTTTTCCTTTTCAGCATCCTTTATCATTGTTCTTATCTTATAAATAGTAAAAACTTTACCATCTTTACCTGTTCTTTTATGTTTATAAAATAAAGGACCTTCCGAATCAAGTTTAACAAGGATTGCTATAAAAGGAAATATTAAAAGATATATAATTCCTCCAATTAATGCACCAACTATATCAAAAATTCTCTTTGATATCTCAAAAAATTTGCCTTTTTTACTCCTTTTTAAAAATTCCTTTAAATATTCTTCATTTTTAATAAAATCGATCGGAATCCTACCTGTAATTTTTTCGTATATTTCTTCAAAATATTTTATTTTATAATTTTCTAAAATTTTAGCACCATAATCTGTGACTATTTCATAAGGAGGGATTCTTTCTTTCAATATTCCCCCATTTGGTTTTGTAGCACTGTATTTTATTACAGAAACTATCTCATATTCAGGAATCTTTTCAATGAAACTCTTTATTTTTTCAATCTCCTCTGAAACGATAATAATTTTTTTCTTGAACTTATTTAATATTTTACCCTTTATAAAAATTAATTTGAGAATGAGAATCAATAAAAAGCTTAATAAAAATTGAATGATTAAAAATCTTTCTGTAACTTTGAAGCAAAAATATATGAGTAAATAAAAGAAAGCAATAAAAGGTAAAGAAAACAAAAAATGATTGAAAGTTTTTTTAAAATTATTTATATTCCCAAAATCATAAACCCCGATAGCATCCATAAGAAAAACCCATATTAATCCAGATAAAAAACAAATTAATAAATTTTTAAAAGAAAAAACAGGAAGAGCCAAGATACCCATTAAAAAAACTACGAGAAAATCAATGAACTTATAAAATTTCTGTTTTTTAAAAACCAATTTCCACCCCCGAGGTGGAAGCAAGGATTCTTGCTATTCTTTCTCCTGCTTTTCCATCACCGTATGGATTAATTGCTTTTGCCATCTTATTATATTCCTTTTCATCTTCAATAAGTTTTATTGCCTCATTAACAATTCTCTCTTTTTGTGTTCCCACGAGTTTTGCAACCCCTGCTTCAATTCCTTCTGGTCTTTCTGTTACATCTCTTAAAACAAGAACAGGCTTACCAAAAGAGGGTGCTTCTTCTTGAATACCACCTGAATCAGTCATTACAAAATATGAATTTTTTAAAAGATAAATTAAAGAAAAGTAATCAACAGGGGGAATTAGTTTTATATTCTCAATACCTGATAAAATTTCATGAACAGATTCCCAGACATTTGGATTTAAATGAACTGGATAAACTATCCAAATTTTATCTTTGTATATTTCAGTTATCGTTTTTAAAGAATAGCAGATATTTTTCAAGGGTTCACCAAAATTTTCTCTTCTATGCGCTGTTACAAGTATTAATTTTTTTGTATCTGATTCTAAAGAGAGATTAAGTTTTTTTAAATCAAAATCAAAGGAATTAAAATCTAAATTTGCAATATAAAGAAGGGAATCAACAACAGGATTACCTGTAACATAAATTTTTTTCTCATCCACTCCTTCCTTCAAAAGATTTTCCTTTGCCCTTTTTGTTGGTGCAAAATGTAAATCGGCAACCGTGGTTACAACCCTTCTATTTATTTCTTCAGGGAAAGGTTGCCATTTATCATAAGTCCTTAAACCTGCTTCAACATGAGCAACTTTTATTTTATTATAGAAAGCACATAAAGCAGAAGCTGCAACTGTAGTTGTATCACCTTCTATAACAATATAATCAGGTTTTTCTTTTCTTAAAATTGGTTCAAGTTTTAAAAATACTTGCGAAGCCACATAAGAAGGAGTTTGATTTTTTTCCATAATATTAAGGTCATAATCAGGTTCAATATTAAAAAATTTCAAAAACTGATCAAGCATTTCCCTGTGCTGGGCAGTTGCACAAATCTTAACACTAACATTTTTATATTTTCTCAATTCCCTTATAACAGGAAAAAGTTTGATAACTTCCGGACGAGTGCCAAAAATTATAAAAATTTTCATGCCTGTTTCCACCCCCGAGGTGTCAGAAATCGGCGGCCTTTTTTAATTGGGTTTCAATCCATTTGTAGGTTATTTTTAAGCCTTCTTTTATTGTGTATTTTGGTTTCCAGCCAAGGGAATAAATTTTTTCATGGCTAAAATTCCTTGATTTGACCCCAACTGGTCCAGGAACCCATTTTATCTTCACTTTCTTCTCTGCAATTTCAGAGACAATATCAACAAGTTCTTTAACAGAAAT
>JBDRZF010000037.1:0-8350 GCA_039803805.1 Caldifarciminota bacterium | reverse complement strand
CCTCTTTTACATTTATCATTTCATAGGAATAAAGAGAAATGAAAAGAATTAATAAAGTAAATAACTTCTGTAATCCTTTATCCCTTCTTCTTTTTGAAGTTCTTTTACCCATGAATTCCAAATTCTGTTAAAAAGATTAAAACTAAAATTTTGGAAATAATTCTGTAAATTTTCTTGAATATCTTTTTCATCGGGAATTTTCTTTTTTAATAGTTTTACTATTAGAACAAAATTATTTTTAAAAAGAATTGGTTCTGAAATTTCGCCTTCTTTTAAGTTTTCCAAAATACCTGCAATTTTGCCCTTTTCTGGAAGACCGGGAAATATTCCCTGAATATAAAAGGATTCAAATTTATTGAAAATTGCATAATTTTCATTTATTTCAGGTTTGCCCTTTGAAATCCATTCTTCTCTTATTTTTTTTGCTTCAAGAAGAATTTTCTCCTTCTTTTTTTCTATTTCAATTTTTCTTTTTATAATTTCTTTAACATCTTTAAATTCTTTTAAAATTCCTTCTTTTTTCTCTTTAATCTTACATATAACAAAATAATCAGGAGACCATATTAATTTACTTATATCACCGGGCTTACCTCTATTTACAAATTCTTTAACATCCTTATTTTCGCCAATATAGGGTATGAAATTAGAATTTAATGGAAATGGTCCTGTTTCTTTAACATCAAGTTTTAAAGAATCGGCTGCTTTTTCAAAGGGAATTTCTTTAATAAGTCTTAGAAATTCTAAAGATTTTTCTCTAAGGTTTGCTTTTGTTGCATCAGATGTTTTTATTATAAAATCTATTCCTCTAAGAGAAATTTTGTCCTTTTCCCTTTTTTCTATTTTAAAAATATACAATTTACCTCTCCAAAGAACTGGCTCAGAAATATTTTTCAATGTATCAAAAATATTCTTTATATTTTCAGGAAAATCACTTATTTTAAATTCACCTAAAAATCCGTTTGTTTTTTTAAGAGTATCAGAACTTGCATAACTTTTTACTGCATCCTCAAAAGATGTTCCACCAATTATTAAATCCTTTACGCTTTTTGCTTCAAAGATTTTTGAATTTGTATCCTCACGAGAGGGTTTTTTCCATAAGATAACCATAAGTAAATTAACAATGCCTTCACCTTTAAATTCCTCAGGATGGGAATTATAATAATTCAAAATTTCCTCATCCTTTATCTCTTCTTCTAAATTAAATCGGTATGGATTTAAAAGCACATATTCAAATTGATATTCTGTTCTATTTCTTTTTAAATTATTCATTATCTCTTCAGGAAGTGGATGGATTAATGTCATAAAATCAAATCTCATAATTTCTTTTGGAAAGGTTTCCCTTATTAAATTTTCATATTCTACGGCAAACTGATAATTTGAGGGATTTAAAATAAACTGCCTGTATTTGTTAATATCAAATGTATCACCTTTTCTAAAAAATGTATCTCTATAAATCTGTGGAGGTGGATAATTTAAAAGTAAAAATAAAACAGTTGAATCACTTAAGAAAAGATTTCTTCTTTCCGCTATTTTTCTAAATCTTACCTCTTCTATCATTTTAAGCCATGCATTTTTCTCAATATTCTTTTCTTCAAATTCTGTTAATTCACCCTTTTTTCTTGAAGAATCCTGTAACATGCGGTAAAGCATATCTCTATAAAAGTCGTAAGGAATTCTTTGTCCATCAATTTCTGCTATAAAACCCATCTCATAAGGTTTTCTAATTCTTGCACCAACTATATCCATACCTAAATCAAGTAAAATCCAGCCTAAAAATGCTATTGTTACAATCCATAAAATTAACTTTGTCTTTTCTCTAAGTTTTTGCATCAGCATTTTATTTTCCCCTTTTAGCCTTTAATCTTTTTAATCTAAACTTATCCTCCCTTTCCCTGTCCTCTAAAACCCTTCTTATATAAGAAATCTGCTCCTTAATTTCTGGAATTATTTTTTGTTCAAGAGCGTTAACCCTTCTTGTAGTTTTTTTAATTTCTTCCCCTATTCTTTTCATTTTTATTTCAAGAGGAACGCCTTTAACAAGGTCATCTAATAACTTTTCAAAATCATCAGCAGTTTCATCAATTCTTGAGGTAATACTTAAAGGAGAATATCCCCTTGAAATTATACTTTTTCTTCCATCGGAGGGGATAATTTCTGGAAATTTAACACCCCATAGTTTTTTTTCAGAAGCCTTCACAAAATATTCTTTCCTTGCACTAAAAGAGGCAGATATTACTTCTTCAACTCCATCAATTCCAAGGGTCAAAAGAAGGGTTCTCATTGCCTTTGCTGTGCTTTCTTCAAGTTCTTTTCTTTTTTTTAATATTTCAGGAAGTATTTTCATAAATTCATTAAGAAGGGCATCCTTTTTATTTTTTAAAAGTTCAGCACCTGCTTTTGCAACCTCCACCTGCTTTTTCTTTAAAAGCAAATTCATCCTTGTTGGACTTACTTCACTCATAAGAAATAAATTTTAAAATAAAACAAAGATAAAAATCAATTATTTTTTTTCTGTCTTTTCTCTCTCCTCCATCATTTTCTGTTGTTCAATTATATTTAATATAAAAGTGAGTTCTTTTGTTAAATCAAGTTTCCATTCATTTCCAACTTTTATAAGAGAAATATTCGCTTGCCTATTCTGATGTTCAATTGTCAAAAATGCCCTATTTTTTTCTATTTTTTCTTTTATTACTTTTGGCTCTTCCTGAACCCCTGCTTGAATTATTTGCTCATACCAGGGAATTTGGCTACCTTGTGTTTCATCAAGTTTTGAAAAAAGAATTTGGGTTTCTTCAGTATAACAATTTTTTAAAGCATTTATATCGTTTTTCTTTATCGCATTATTTATTTTTCTGAATATATCCCTTGGTCTTTCTTTTACACATGTTAAAAGAAAAAAAATAAAAAATATAACTATATATTTAAAATTTTTCATCACACCTCCCAAAAATTTTTATTATTATAAAGAAAGAAAAAGCAATTTACAAAACCTATTCAATTTTTAATTCTTTTAATTTTTTATAAAGGGTCTTTCTTGAAATTTTTAAAATTTTTGCTGCCTTCTTTTTATCACCTTTTGTTTCTTTTAAAGTATCCTCTATTAAATATCTTTCAACTTTTTTTGTGATACTTTCTACTGCTTCTTTTAAAGAGACCCCTTTTGGCAAGGATAATACTTCTTTCAATTTAGCCTCTCTAAATGGAAATTGAAAAGAATCTAAAGTTATCTCTTTATCAGCAAGTATTGAAGCCCTTTCAATTGCATTCTCAAGTTCCCTTACATTTCCTGGCCACGAGTATTCAAGAAAGAATTTTTTAACCTCTTCTGAGAAATATAAATCCTTTTTATTGAATGCTCTTTTAAATTTTTCAAGGAAATAATTTGCAAGAAGAAGTATATCTTCCTTTCTTTCCCTTAAAGGTGGAAGATATATAGGAAATGTTGAAATACGATAATATAAATCTTCCCTGAATTTACCTTCATTAACTAATTTTTTTAAATCTTTATTTGTAGCAACAATAATTCTAACGTCAACCTTTATTGGTCTTATACCACCAAGTCTTTCTATCTCTTTAAATTCAATAGCCCTTAAAAGTTTTGCCTGTAAATCAAAATCAAGTTCTGATATTTCATCTAAAAAGAGTGTTCCACCATTTGCCACCTCAAACTTTCCTATTTTTCTTGCAAATGCTCCTGTAAAAGCACCTTTTTCAGAACCAAAAAGTTCATTTTCTAAAAGTTCCTTTGGAATAGCCGCACAGTTTATCGGGACAAAAGGTCCCTTTCTTTTACTTTCTTTATGTATCTTTCTCGCAAAAAGTTCCTTCCCTGTTCCTGATTCACCAATTAAAAGAACTGTTGTATCCATAGGTGCAACCTTTTCTGCAAGAACTAATGCTTCCTTTATTGCTTTGCTTTCCCCTATTATTTCTATTTCCTCTTTTTCTTTTAATTTCTTTTTAAGTTCTATATTCTCAATTTTCAATTTTTCTTCTTCAATTGCCTTTTGCATTAAAATTATTATTTCTTCACTTTCAAAGGGCTTTGTAAGAAAATAGTATGCGCCATTTTTTATTGCTTCAATTGCATTTTCAATTGAACCAAAAGCAGTTATAACTATAACTTTTATGTTCTCATCCTTTTCTTTTATTTTCTTTAAAACTTCAATTCCATTTATCTTTGGAAGTTTTAAATCAAGTAAAACAAAATCAGGGGAATCCTTCTTAAGTTCTTCCAATAAAACAAAAGGATCGTAAAAAGAAAGGACTTGATATCCCTTTTCCCTGATAAATTGGGAAATTAAATTGCAAAAACTTTTATTGTCGTCAAGAACCCATACTTTCATAAATTTTGAAATTTAATATAACTTTTAAACCCTTCGGAATCCTTTTTTCTATTAATAGTTCTCCTCCATGTAATTCCATAACCTTTTTAACAAAAGAAAGACCAAGTCCAAGCCCTGATTCCTTTGTTGTATAAAATGGCAAAGTTGCTTTTTCTATATCCTCATCCTTCATTCCGCATCCATCATCTTCAATTATTAAAGATATTATATTATCCGATACTTTAGAAGAAATTTCAATATTCCCATCTTCAGTTATTGCCTCGTAAGAATTCTTTATTATGTTAAAAATTGCCCTTTTAATAAGAAAAGGGGAAGCATAAATTTTTATATCTTTTAAATAAGTATTTATTTTAAATTTTTTTTCCTTAAATTTTGAAATGAATTCCTCTACGCAATTTTCAACAATCTCTTTTAAATTAACCATTTTTAAATCCTTAATCTTTTGGGTTCTTATTATTTCATTAAAGGAAGAAAGGGATTCGGTTATATTTTTTATTTCTTCCTTAACAGGGTAAAAGGTTTCTTCAAGGTCTTTATCCTTAATTTTTATTAAAGATAAAAAGGCATTTAGGGAAGAAAGGGAATTCCTTATTTCATGTAAAAAGGAAGAGGTAACTTCTGAAATTAGCAAAAATTTTTCTTCTCTTTCCTTAATTTCTTTTGTTTTTACAATTTTTTGAATATCCTCTTTTTTTAAAAAATCCCTTAAAAAATCAATTCCCTCAATTTCCCCTTTTTGGAGTTTTTTAAATATTCTTTCATAGGGTAAAGAGATTAAAAAACCAAATAAAAATCCAGAAAATACCCATATTATTCCTATAATGAAGGAAAGATTGTAAACTCTTTTTATATTTGAGATATAAAAAGGAAAAGAAGAGGTTAAAAGAATTGCAAGCGTATCCCCTGCATATTTTTCTATTATTATTCCTTTTTGGATAAATAAACTCCATCTTGTGTATTTTCCCTTCTTATAATCATCAAAAATTTTTTTTATATTTTCTATCTTTTCTTCCCCATATATTTTTTTTATTGAATAAGAATTTGTATCTATTAAAAATATGTCAAAATAGGGATAAGAGGGTAAAAGAAAATTTTTTTCTTTTAAAAGTTCTATAAAAATTTTTGCATTAACAAATTCCCTTTCTATTATTTTATTTTCAATATCAATTTGAATACTTCTGAACAGAAAAGTTAAAAAGATAAGTGGGGAGAATAAAATTATCATGGAAATCCTTAATATCCATATAAAAAGTTTAATGTTTTTCATTCAATTTTCGGAAGTTCATCAAGTGAAGATAATCCAAATACTTCAAGAAATTTTTGAGTTGTTCCATAAAGAATCGGTCTTCCTGGAATGGGAAGTCTTCCAACAGGTTTAATGAGCCCTTTTTCTAAAAGAATTTTAATTGTCCATTCGGGGGAGCATTTTTTAATCCTTGAAATTTCTGCCTTTGAAATTGGCTGTTTATAGGCAATTATTGCAAGTGTTTCCATTGCAGGTTTTGATAATTTTATTTTTTTATCCTTTGAGAATTCCTTTATATAAACAGAATATTCTGGCTTTGTGTAAAGGGAAAAACCACCTCCTACTTCAATTATTTGAAAAGAGTGCTCCTTATAATCTTCTTTCAATTCTTCAATTGCCTTTCTTATAACCTCTTTTTTTTGACCCGTAACCTCTTCCAATTTTTTAATTGAAACAGGCTTTGAAGAAATAAACAAAATTGCTTCAATTATTCTTTTTACCTCCATATTTTTTTAATAATTAAATAAAATAAAATTAAAAATATCGAATCAATTGTAAGTTCAATAATTATAAAGTCTATCAGTTTAATATACAATATAAAAGAAAAAATTAAAAGAAAAATAAAAAATTTAAATTTATGAGGAAATTTAGAAATAAAAGAGGGCATTTTTGTTAAAAGAAAAACAAATTGAGTAAAGGATGCAATTGAACTTGAAAGAGCAAGTCCTGAAACATCAAGAAGTTTTGAAAGGATAGGAGCAAATAGTATATAGGAGGAAGTACTAAAAAGAAAAGAAAGCATTGGTTCAATTATTTTATTCTGACTGTAAAAATAATTTAAATTTATTTTTGAGAGGGAAAAAAATAAAATTGAAAAAGAATACATTATTAAGACACCCGAGGTTCTATAAGTGTCAATCTCGGTAAAGGCTCCTCTTTTGTATAATATTTTAATTATTTCATAGGAATCTGCTATCATAAAAATTATAACAGGAAGCAAAAGGAAAATCGTTTCTTTATAAATAGTTAAAAGATATTTCTCTTTCTCTTTTTCTTTAACCATATCAGGCAAAGTTGTAACTGCAATTCCAACACCAAGAAATGCAATTGGAAGATGCATTACCCTGTAGGCATAATTTAACACTGCTACTTTACCTTCACCTAAGAGAGAGGAAAGAAGTGTTGAAATAAAGAGTATTACTTGATTTAAAGAAGTGCTTAAAATTACGGGAAAAAGTAAAAATAAAAAGGGTTTAAGTTTTTTAATTTCTTCCTTTTTAAAAGAAGGGATAAATTTAAAAAATTTCTCTTTTAAAACAAAGGGTAATAAAAAAACAAACTGCATCACTATTCCAATTAAAAGACCGATGCCAAATAAAAATGTTAAAATTTTTTCATCATTTTTGAAGTAAATATAAGAAATAAAGCCTATTACAAGAAAAGTTATATTAAAAATGGCAGGAGAAAAAGAGGAAGGGAAAAATTTTTTCTCAGCATTTAATATTCCACTGAAAAAGGCTGAAAGAAATAGGAATATTATTAAAAAAAAGAGAATTCTTGTAAGTTTAACGGTTAAAGTATATTTCCAGGAAATTTTTGTAAATCCAAAGGCAGTTATTTTTACTATGAGTGGAGAAAATATTACTCCGAGAATCACAACGAATATTGAAAAAATTAAATATATTAAAAAAATGTTTGAGGAGCATTTTGCCTCTTCCTTTTTTTCTTTCCATTTTATATAACTTGGAACAAAGGCAGTTTGAATTGCGTTTTCTGCAACTATATCCCTTAAAAAATTAGGGATTCTAAAAGAAACATATAAAATGTCAGCAAAATGGGTTGCACCAAGGGAAAAGGCAATAAATATTTCTCTTAAAAAACCAAAAACACGACTTATAAAAGTTCCAGAGAAAAATATTAAAAAATTCCTTATTATTTCAAAACTTCTATCTCTTCGAGTGGTACGTAATTTTTCCAATCTGACCTTCCTGGTTCTTCTGGATTTGAAGAATAAATTAAAATATAATTACCATCACCTTTTAAATCCATAAAAATGTATTGATTTTTTGAAGGCGATTTATAAAACCAAGACTCCCAATCCCTAATCTCAACAGGATAAGGATTTCTTCTAACTTCGTCAGGTGGTCCATATTTTATATATATTCTACCCCTATCCGTATATCTTCCTTTCTTAAAAGGAGTTCCAAAATTTTGATCCGCATATTCAACTCTTGCTATAAATATTGTCAAAAATTCATTCACAGGTGTAGAAGGATCAGGGTCAAACTTACTCCAGAATTTTTTCAAAAAAGTAATCTTAGCATTCCCTTCTAGTTTTTTAAATTCCTCCATTTCTTCCTTACTTGCAAAAAAATCAATAAAGGAAAGGTAGTCTTCGTATTTTTCTAAAGCCATTTTTTTATGCAAATATCTTTGAGAAAAATAGATAAATTTTTTTTCTTTTTCTGCTAATAAATTTTTAAAAGTATCTAAAAGAGATACTTTAAAGTAATATATCCCTCCTTCAAGTGCATAAATTGGAATTTTTCCATATATAAAGCTTGCTTTCTCCACATTCTTTTTTTCTTCAGTATTTGAAAGCCATATATTATTCAAACTATCTTTTATTTCAAAATAAACATAAAATAAAGAAGGAGGATTATATATCTCAAAATAATAATAAGCAAAAGAATCTGGATAAGAGAAAAATGGAGAAGGGAGGTAAGAAAGACTATATTTTTTAAAAGGATACTTATTT
>JBDRZF010000036.1:0-8360 GCA_039803805.1 Caldifarciminota bacterium | reverse complement strand
ATTGAAATTAATGAGACTGAAATACAAAAACAAAAAGAAGATAGCCTAAATCCAATTGAAAATGAACTAAGATTTTTAACATCGCTACGAGAACGAGTTTTAGTACTATTTGAAGGCCTACAATCCCCAAATAATAGAAACATAGAAGCAAAAGTAGACCTTATACTTAACTTCTTAGAATATCTATTAGCTGTAATTGATGAGAGAATCGAAAGTTTGGGCAATAGTGGATATTAGGTTAAGCAATTTTATAAATAGAGATTCTCTCAAAAATAGTTACTATCTCTTTTTAAATTCTAAAAAAGCCTAAAGTGACTTTAAGGAGTTTTTCTCATTTTTTACCTTATATTTATATGAAATTTTTATGCCTTTAATAAATTTGCTTATATATTGTGAATAAATACCTGTATTATGTTGTAATATTGCAACATAAATTTACCATGATTTCTCCATTAAAAAATTTTCAAATTCCTTTGCAGATTTATCCCAGTCAAAATTTTTTGACCATTCAAAGGCATTCTTGTACATTTTTTCTCTTAAACTGTTATTCTCTATTAAATAAATAACCTTTTCAGCCATCTCCTCCCAGTTTCCATATTTTATCAAAAAGCCACTAAAATTATCTTTAACAGTTTCCTTTAAACCAGGTGAGTCAAAAGTTATGCATGGTGTTCCGCATCTCTGTGCCTCAGTATTCACCATTCCCCATCCTTCCTTTGGTGAAGTGTTTATTATAACCCATGCCTTTTGTAAAAATTTTATTTTTTCCTCTTCAGGCACAAATCCTGTAAATTTTATCCTATCATAAATATTCATTTCCTTTGCCATCCTCTCTATATTTTTTCTATAATCCCCTTCACCTATCAAATAAAAATCAGCATCCTTTATCCTTTCGCTAACCCTTTTAAAAACCCTTAAGACATAATCAATCCTTTTATACTTTTTCATCCTTCCAAGATATAAAATCAGAGGTTTTTCAGATTTTTCAAAATTCGGCTTATATCTTTCACCTATTCCAGGGAAAACAACCCTTATATTTTTTTCATCAATTCCCCTTCTAATAAGTTCCTCTTTTGTGCTATTTGATATAACAATAAACTTATTATTTCTATAAACTCTTGAAACAGGTTTTTCAAGAAGATAAACATATGTTGCAATTAAAGGATTTGCCTCTTCATATATAGTTCTTCCAAAAAGATGGGGAATAAAAACTGTTATTTTTTTTGATTTTATAAAAAATGGTGTATAAAAAGGAGCCTTTGATATACTTTCAATAACGATATCAAATTCATAATTTCTTTTAATCTTCTTAAAATAAAGAATAGGCAATGAATAATTTGTAAATTCCCATTTCCCGTATCTAAAAACCTTTATGTTATCATAAGAATCCACATCCTTTAAACTTTCATGAGAGCACCCAAGCCATATTATTTCATGATTTAAAAGTCTTTTAAAAATTTCATAAAGATATATCTCAGCACCACCAGCAAGAGGATGTTTTATATCCTGCCAGTTAAAAAGGAGTATTTTCAATTATTTTTTCTCTTTCTTTGTCTTTTTAGTTCCACACTTTTTTGTTGTTTTTGTTGTTGTTTTTTTAGTTCCACATTTCTTTGCCATTTTTCCCTCCTCGTAAGATGAAAATTATAAATTAAAAAATAATTTTATATCAAATAAAGGAGCATGATAAAAACTTCACAGCCAACTCCACCTCGGGGGTGTAAATACAAATGAAAGTGGAAGTGATTTTATATCAATTAAAATTTTAAAACTTATTTGACACATAATTTTAATTTAGTATAAAATTTAGGTGCTTAAATTCAAAAAGGAGGATTATAATGGGGGTATTAAATTTTTTGATTTTTGTTCAAATAATCACATCAAATACCTTTTTTGAATCACCAAGTGCAAAATTTCCTTCAGAGAATATTTACTGGGAAGCAGGTTTAACAACATCATTTGCCTTAAAAACTTATAAAGAAATAGAGAAACATCCTTCTGATTTAGACCTCTTTGGCTATGCAAGTTTTTTCCAGAAATATCTTTTTGCCTTAAAAATATATACATTAAGAGAGATAGCAGCAGATTTTTCATACTCAATATTTCCTGAAAAAGAAAAATTCCCTGCCCTTGCAATCGGTATAAGAAATTTATCCTATAAAAGATACATAAATCCAGCAGGAGGCGAACCACCAGAAGGTGGGTTCAGGGATGAGAATTACGCAGGAAAATTTAGAAGGAATCCAGAAGTTTTGTCTCTATATGCTGTTACAACAAAGGCAATTTCTGATAAATTTGAAATTAATTTAGGAATTGGAAGAGGCGAATTTGTTGGATATGGTCCAAGAAGCAAATATTTAAACATTGACTATTATTTAAATTCTTATAATGAGCTTGCCTTTGGTCTTTTTGGTGGAATAAAAATAAACATATTGCCATACCTTTCTTTTATCAGTGAAATTGATGGGAGAGACTTGAATATTGGTTTGAAGATATTAAAAGAAGCCTTTTCCCTTTCCCTTGCCTTCACAAAACTTGAAGGTTTCATGTTTGTGAAAGAGGAGGAGCACCCATTTTATAGATTTACATCATCATTAACAATAAATTCAAACATAGTTCCTGCAAAACCCTTACCTGTATATGTTACTTTCAATGTCTATGATAGAGAGATAAATGAACCATTAAAGAATGCTACAATAAAATTTCTTGAAACAAATTTAGCTCCTCTTACAACTGATGAAAAAGGATTTGCCTCCTGTGAACTAATGCCCGGTATTTATATGGCTCAAATAGAGATGCCCGAATACAAAACTTTAAAGATAAAGTTAAATGTAAAAAAAGAGAGAAGGACTTTAACTGTCAAAGTTCCGCTTTCTTTGAGAATAACAAGAAAAGAGCAGGCTTTAAATTTCCTCAAATCAGCAAGGGAAAATTTTCAAAAGGGAGATTTATATAAGGCAAAAAAGGATTATGAAGAAGCAAATAGAATCTTCCCTCTTTACCCCGGTCTTTCCGATGAGTATTCAAGATTCTTGAATGTTTATCAGGAGAGATTGAATTCAGCAAGAAGTTCTGCTATTGAATATGAATCAAAAGGTCAACTTCAAGAAGCAATAAAGGCATGGCAGGAAGTTTTAAACATTGACCCTGAGAATAAAGAAGCAGATTTAAAAATAAAAACACTTGCAGAAGAGATAGCAAGAAAGAAGGTTGTAACAGAAAAACCACCTGAAAAGAAAGTTGAGAAAAAGGTTCCTCCAAAAGAAGAAAAACCAAAATACACAAAGGAAGATATTGAAAAAACTTTAAAAGAAGCAATATCACAATACGAAAAGAAAAATTATGAGAAGGCAAAAGAGCTTTTCCAGAAGGTTCTTTCAATGGACCCGGATAATGCAAAGGCAAAAGAATATCTTGAAAAAACAGAAAGGAGACTAAAATTGCTTAAAAAATAACTGAATGGACACCCCTGAATTTTTTTATAAAATAGATTACCCAGTTTGGTTCGCCCTTTATACAAAACCAAATCATGAGAAAAGGGTTTATGAATGTTTGAGGTGCTTTGATATTGAATCCTTTTTACCTTTAAGAATTATAACAACAAAAAATTTCAAAGAAATAGAAGTTCCCCTTTTTCGCTCTTATGTTTTTCTTAAACTTATTCCAAGAACAAAAAAATTTTATATGGCGATGGATTTAAAAGGCTCCATGGGATATGTAAAATTCAACAACATACCAGCAATAATTGATGAAAGGGAAATTGAAGCATTAAAAAAACTCATTGAAAATGGAAATAAAAGAGTCTTTCCTGTTTATGAAATTAAAGAGGGGAAAGAGATAACACTTAAAAGAGGACCATTTGCAAATTATAAAATAATAGTGAAAAGTTTTGATGAAAAAAGGGATATAATAATTGCATGGATAAAAGAAATATTTGCAGGTGGTGCCCTTCATATAAAAAAAGAAGACCTTTTAAAATGGATATAGATTTGACAAAAAAAGTTTTTTTTAATTAAAATTTTATTGATTTACAATTGTTTTTATATTTAAAAATTAAACAAGATGGGCGGAGCCTGTCTTTTTTATTAAGAAAATGAAAAGATTAATTATTTTATTTCTAATCAGTTTTGTTTTCGCAGAAGAAGTTTATAAGATTGAGCCAGGTGATCTTCTTGAAATAATTGTTTTCGGAGAGGAAGAACTCACAAGGACTGTAATGGTTATGCACAATGGAAATATATCTTTCCCTTTAATTGGAGAGATAAAACTTGCAGGACTTACATTAAAAGAGGCAGAGGATACAATTTCAGAAAAATTAAAAACATATTTTACCCATCCACTTGTTTCAATAATACTGAAAAGTCCAACATCACCCCATGTATCTGTTTTTGGAGAGGTATTAAGACCCGGTGCCATCCCGTATCAAAGAGGTTTAAGAATTACAGATTATATTGCCCTTGCAGGAGGCCCAACCCCTGATGCAAATTTAAAAAAAGTAAGGATTGTGAAATTCATTAATGAAAAACCTGTTTCAATGAGAATAAATGTTGAAGAGATAATAAAAAAAGGAAAAAATGAGAAAAATTTTGAACTAAAATCAGGTGAATGGGTTTATATTCCAAAAAAATTCAAGATAAACTGGGGGATAGTTCTAAATACCCTTGCATTAACAGTATCAGTTTTAAATTTATATATAACTCTTGAAAGAATAAAATGACACTGATAATAGGTGGCTCAATTTCAGGACTCTATGCAGGTATAAGACTTGCAAAAAGCAGGATAGAGAGTTTTTTGTTTGAGAAAAATAGTGAAGAAATAGAAAAAAGGAAACTCATAATAACTCCTGAAATTTTAAGATTTATAAAAATACCCGAAGAGATCATTTTAAACAGAATAAATAAATTTGAAATAATCTCAAAAAATCAAAAGGTGAAATTTGAGATAAAAGAGCCTGACATTGTTGTTGATAGAAAGAGCATGATAAAATACCTTGAAAATACTGCATTAAAAGAAGATGTTAAAATCCTCAAAGAAAGGGAATTTGAGAAAATATTTAAAGATAAAAATGGATGGGTTGCAGAATTCAAAATAATAGGCACTGATAAAAAAGAGTATTACAGATTCAAAAAACTTATCGGAGCAAATGGTGCAAATAGTGAAATATTAAAGAGCATAAAAAAGGATGTAAACCTCCTTTATATTCTTCAGGCAGAAATAGTTTTACCATCAAATTATAAAAAAGATACAGTTTATGTATGGATTGATAAAAAATATACCGATTTTTTTGTATGGCTTATTCCCTGTTCAGAAAAAACAGGTGTATGCGGGATTTGCCTTGAGAATAAAAAAACCAAAGAAAAACTTGACGAATTTTTAAAAGATAAAAATTTTGAAATAATAGGATATGAAGGAGGGATAGTTCCATTTTACGAACCATCCCTTTATCCTGAGATAAAACTTGATGGAGGAGATATATACCTTATAGGTGATGCAGGGATGCAGATAAAGATGACAACAGTAGGTGGAACATTAACAGGTTTATGGGGTGCATTCTGTGTATCAGAATCAATATCAAAAAATTTGCCATTTGAAAGATTTTATAAAAATTTAAAAAAAGAACTTGATATACACTTTTATATAAGAAAAGTTCTTTCAAGAATGGATGAATTTGAATACGACAGGTTTTTAATGAGAACTTCAAAAAAACTAAAACAATTTTTCTATTTGATTTCAAGAGACAAGTTGAGAAAAATATTTTTAAAAATTCTTTTAAGGGAACCATACCTTCTCTATTTAGGAGCAAGAAAAATATGGAAAAATACATGAATGAAGAAAAAGAATTAAATTTAAGGGATATAATAAATATATTTTTAAGAAGGATAAACATATTTTTTATTTTTTCAATCCCCGTATTCATTTTCATAATCCTTTTCCAAAGCCTCAAACCATACAAACCAATTTATCTTGCAACCTTTGATATAGGAATTTCAGAAGAAAAGCCAGTGGAAAGGTTCTTTACAGCAGGTGAGGAAGCACTAACAACACAGATAGGAACTGTTACACAGAGAGTCATCTCAAATCTACTTTCATTAAATCTTGCAGAAAAAATTGTTGATACACTCTCCCTTTATGCTTTCATAAAAAATGGAAACAAAGATTTAAAAATTAAAACAGAGATAAAAGAAGATTTCGAAAACATTTTAGGGCCATTTAAAATAAAAATAGATGATGAAAAAATTTATCTATTTGAGCAGAACAGGCAGATTTTTGAAGGAAATATAAAAGATTATATAGATATTGGCTGTTTAAAATTCAAAATCTTACCATTAAAAGATATAAACAAAAAGATATTTTCATTAACCTTTTACCCGAAAAAGAAAGTTGCAATCTCTTTAAGAAATTCAATATCAATAAAGGTTCTTGAAGCAGACAAAATAGAAAAAGGGGTAAAAGGTGGTGTTCCATTTTCAGGTGAGGAAGGTGTTAAAAAAATAGTAACAGCAAAAACAATTTTCCCAGGTTTAAACCTTATCGGTGTATTAAGAATAGATGTTTACTGGGCAGACCCAGAAATCGCCCTTGAAATTTCAAAAATTCTATCCGAACTTGTGATAAAGGAAGACATAAGAGAAAAATCATTAACATTTATAAAATCAAGGGAATTCATACAATCACAACTTTCCTTTTATGAGCAAAACCTTAAAGAACTTGAAGAAAGAATAAGGAGATTCAGGGAGATTAAAAAGATTGCAGATTTAAAAATATCAACACAGAACCTGATTTCTCAGGTTTCCCAGATTGAATCAAGAAAAAACCAGCTTGAAATAGAAGAAAAAATACTCAGAGACCTTAACGAATACCTTGCAAAAAAAGAAGAAGGTGAAAACCCCGGTTTTGCAATAACCCTTTTATCAAACCCAATTTTACAGAACCTTTATACCCAACTCCTCAACTTAGAAGGTGAACTCAAAGGACTTTTAAAAGAATATGCTCCTTCACATCCAAGAGTTCTTGAAACAAAATCAAAAATTGAAGGATTAAAAGAGCAGATAAAAGAAGAAAGTTTAAAAAGGCTATCTTCAATAAAAACAGAAATACAGAGTGTATCAAATCAGATAAAATCACTTCAAAAAGAACTTGAAAATATACCAAAAGATGAGATAGAACTTGCAAGACTTGAAAGAGACAAAGAGACAGCAGAAAAACTTTACACATTTTTTGCAGAAAAACTTGAGGAGACAAAAATAAAAGAGGCAGGAGTAACAAGCAATTTAAAAATAATAAATCCACCTGTATTATCACCCGGCCCTGTAAATGCAAAAAAGCCATTTTTAAATCTTATCCTTGCATTGATAATAAGTTTCCTTTCAGGTATATTTGCTGTATATCTATCAGAATCAATTGACCATACTGTAAAAGATGTTGACCTTTTAAAAGCAAAAACTCAACTGCCCATTTTCGCCTCAATCCCCCTTGTAGGAAGTAATAAAAAAAGATTAACCGAAATTTTTAAAAGAGAAAAATTACTTGAAGAATTAAAAATCATTTCTTATGATTCCTCAGCGGATTTTGAAGCATTCAGAAAACTTGCAATAAACATTCAATTTGCCCACCCGGAGAAAAAATACAAAGTAATATATATAACTTCACCAGGTCCTGAAGAAGGAAAAAGTTTTGTTGCATTAAACCTTGCATCAGCCTTTGCCCAGACCGGCAAAAAAGTAATAATTCTTGACACAGATTTCAGAAAGAAAAAAGGACATTTAGCAAGTATAATAGAACCTGAAAAAGAGAAAGGATTGTTCAATATTTTAAAAGATGAAATAGATTTAAAATCAGTTATTATCTCTTTTTCATTAAATTCCACAGATTCAATATCCCTTATTCCTGTTGGTGAGATTCCCCCAAATCCCTTCATATTTCTTGAGTCAGAAAAAATGAAGAAATTGATAGAAGAACTCAAAAAAGAATACGATTACTTAATAATAGATGGTGTTCCTGTTCTTCTCTTTGCAGATGCAACCTATCTTTCAAAATATGCAGATGGAGTAATTCTTGTAGTAAGATATGGAAAGACAAACTATAGGGAAATTGAGGATACAAGGGATATCCTTATTTCTTCCAATTCAAATATAATAGGGCTTGTGCTTAACGCAATCCCCAAAAAAAGAGGCAGCCATTATTACTATTATTACAAATACTACAATAAATATTATGGAAAAACAGAATAATTTTAATAATTGATGCAGGGCAAATGAATGGTAATTTGCAAGGTATATTTAAGATATTTTTGGAATGCGCACATCTACTACTTTGAACCATTTTAAAAGACATTCCTTTATGAAATGTCATTTTGTATA
>JBDRZF010000035.1:0-8466 GCA_039803805.1 Caldifarciminota bacterium | reverse complement strand
TATTCCTCTTTTTAAAGAAGTAAAAGAACTTTTGAAAAATTTTAAATGGGATATTAAAAAAGTTTCAAGAAAAGAGATGAAAAGAGTTGACCAACTTGCCTTTGCAACTGCAAAATCTGGCAGATGAAAATTCTATGGGCTCCATGGAGAATTAAATATATTGAAGGGTTCAAAAAAGGTTATGAATGCATTTTCTGTATAAAATCTAAGGATAAAAATGATAAAAAAAATTTCATTTTAAAAAGGGGAAAATATTCTTTTGTTATAATGAATATATTTCCATATAATCCAGGTCATTTAATGGTTGCTCCTTATAAGCATGTACCCGAGCTTGGTGATTTAAATAAAGAAGAAATTTATGAAATTATGGAACTTGTTAAAGAATCAATAGAGGTTTTAAAAAAAGTTTATTCCCCTCATGGTTTTAATATAGGAGTTAATATTGGTAAAATAGCAGGAGCAGGTTTTGAAGAGCACATTCATTTTCATATAGTTCCAAGGTGGGAAGGAGATACAAATTTTATGCCTGTTTTAGGTAATACAAAGATTATTTCTGAAGAGTTAAAAAGAAGTTATAGAAGATTAAAAAAATATTATGTTAAATAACTTTTTTAAAAAAATTAAAAATTTAAAAATAGCAGTAATTGGTGATGTAATTCTTGATGAATATATATTTGGTGAAGTTGAAAGGATTTCCCCAGAAGCACCTGTTCCTGTTGTTAAGGTGAATAGAAAATTTTATAATTTAGGGGGAGCATCCAATGTTGCTTTGAATATTAAAAAACTCGGTGCAACACCTTTTCTTCTTGGAATAATAGGAAATGATGAGGCAGGAAAAAAGATAATCGAAAGGCTTAAAGAGAATGAAATAGATACAAAATTTTTAATAATTTCCTCTAATTGGAAAACAGTAGTTAAAACAAGGATAATAGCACAAAATCAGCAGATGATAAGGATTGACCAGGAGAATAATTTTAAGATAGAGGATAAGTATTTAAAAGAATTTTTTGAAAAATACGATGAATTGAAGAATTTTTGTGACGGAATATTAATTCAGGACTATGAAAAGGGGCTTCTTTCAGGGAAAAATATAAACAAAATAATTAAAAATAAAAAACCAATTTTTGTTGACCCAAAATTTGAAAATTTCTTCTTATATAAGAATGTTACAATTTTTAAACCAAATTTAAAAGAGGTAGAGAGAGTATTGGGAAAAAAATTAAAAGAAGAAAAGGAAAGGATTTCAGCGATGAAGTATATTAAAAATAAAATAAAATGTCAAAATTTAATAATGACAATAGGAGAAGAAGGGATGATTGGAATTGATGATAAAAATAAAATATTTAAGGTTCCTTCAAATAAAGTTGAAGTTTATGATGTTACAGGTGCAGGTGATACTGTTATTTCCCTTTTGACTCTTTCCTATCTTTTAGGTCTTGACATTGTTTCTTCAACTGTAATAGCAACAATAGGAGCAGGTATTGAAGTTACAAAACTTGGAGCCTCTCCTGTTGAAAAAAAAGAGTTGACAGAGGGCATTAAAAAATATTATAATTTTTTACTTAAAAATATTAAATTTTTAAAGGAGTGATTATGAAAAAGTTGATTTTGATAGGAATAGTATCTATTCTTTATGCTCAATATCCTGATACCCTTGATATAATAATAAATCCAACTTCAGGTTCTGTTGCTGATTATTACAGAATTGTGATTTATGTGAAAAATAAGGCAACAGGTCAAATTGATACTTCTTTTAATGGATTGATTGAACTTTGTACTGATGGTGATTGGGGATACAAAACTTTAAACTTGCAATATCTTTATGCTTTTAAGGGAAGTATTATAAATGACACTCTAAGAATATACAGGGCAGGAAATGTTTATGTTTATGGAAGATGTGCAGTTGGAAGAGGAAGATCAGAGATGCTTTCTCTTACACCTTTATCTCCATATAAGTCTGTTATCCTTTATACAGGTCAAAATCTTATAAGGGGATATGGCAAAGGAAATTATGTTCCAACATCAATTTATGCAGGTGATTCCCTTTATTTTAGAATAATCTTAACAGACAAATATTATAATCCTGTTTCAGGTAATCTTCCTGTTCATTTTTCATCGAATGATTCTGTTGCAGAATATTTTCCTGATTCATTAACACTTTTAGATTCAACAAGGGTAAAAATAAAATTTAAAATAGCAACATATCCCCCACAATTTTTCCAACCTTCTGATTCAAGGTTTGTTTATTCTATTCCTTATGACCAAAATTTTAAGGGTGATACCCTTTCTCCTTCTTTTCAAGTTTTTGCAGGAAATTATGAAAAACTTTTACTTGTTGCGCCAGGTGAAAGACATTTTCCAGGTGACGAAAATAGAGGGAAGAAAGGGACAATTCCTTATCTTCCTTCAGCAATTCCTTTTTATTTAAAACTTTTTGCCTGTGATAAATACCATAATTTCCTAAAAGGAGTAAATGATACAGGCATACTTGTATTTAATCCACCAGATACCTTGATTGATACAGTTCCCTCTTATATAAATCTTATAAATGGAGTTGATTCTTTTAGAACAACAATTTTTAGAGGTGGTGCATATGTAGTATATGGGCTTGATAAAAATATAAATAGACAAAGCCCGTCGGTTATTCTTCAAATCGTTGGTTCAAGATATATATCGGAAGTCTCTCCTGATACAGTTTTGTCAGGGAATGCAATCCATTTAAAAATTGAATTTGTTGACCCTCAAGGAAGTTTAGTTCCCCATTCACATCCTGTTTATCTTACACCTGTAAATGCATCAAATCTTCAACCTGCTTCAGGGACAATAACTCCTCAAGTAGTTCAGATGGAACTTGGAAAATTTGAAGGAGATGTGATTTATACCACAGAAATGTCTGAGGAAATAAAAATTAAGATAACAGATGACCTTGGGACAGGAGAACATTATACAGATAAAATATTTGTTGCATATCTTAAAGGGCTTCCTGATACACTCATAAATTATCCAAATCCTTTTGGTAAAATAGGTTCTGAAGAGACATATTTTGTATTTTATTTGCCAAAACCTGCAGATGCAAAAATTTATATTTACGATTTATTTGGAAACTTAATTAAGAAAATAGAAACAAATGGAGTCATTGGTGTAAATAGAGTAAAATGGGATGGAAGGAATGAAAAGGGTAAAAAGGTTTCATCAGGCACATATATTGCTATTTTAAAAGCAACAAGCGGTGCTGAAGAAATTATTGAAACAAAAAGACTTATAAGCATAATAAGATAGGAGGGAGAAATGAAAAGAATTTTTTTAATTTTGCTTTTTGCTTCTTTAGTTTATTCTGAGAGTGGAAATTGGGGTTTTAAGGGGAGTTATGAATATTTTCCTGTTTCTGCAAGAATTTTATCGCTTGCAAAAAGTGGCTCTGCCTTAACAGAAGATATGTCAAGTGTTTATTTTAATCCTGCATCACTTGCTTATATAAATCCGCAACAAATTGTTTTTTCAGATGCTCTTTTACCTCTTGGTTCTACAATGGGATGGTTTGGTTATGCAAGACCAACAAAAGATTTTGGTAATTTTGGAATTCATATGACAGGGTTATATGCAGGGAAAATGGAGATAACCGATATATGGGGGAATAAATTGCTTGATAAATATGCTGATTTCAATATTTCAACTTATTTAAGTTATGCAAGAGAATTAACTTATAATGTTGGTTTTGGATTTTCTTATAAACTTATTTATCATGTAATTTCAGAATATAGTGGAATTGGACATGGTCTTGATATAGGATTTTTATTTTCAGGGAACAATCCTTTCTCTTTTGGTTTATCAATTCATAATCTTCTTCCACCAAGAATAAAACTGATTGAAGAAACCGAAAGATTTCCAATTGGGATAAAAGGAGGTTTTGTTTATAGAATTTATTATGATAAATTTCTAATACTCTTTGATTTAACAGGGGTTCCAGAGTATAATATAATAGAGCCATCAGCAGGTTTGGAATATAAGCCTTTTAAATTTTTAAGTTTAAGAAGTGGGATGGATGATAAAAGGTTCTGTTTTGGTTTTGGTGTCGAATATCCAATGATTGGTAAAACAATCGGTGTTGATTTTGCAGGAACATACCATTATTCTTCTGGTGGTGTTTTTCCTATGGTTTATTATTTTACCTTATTTTTACATTTTGCTGGATTTAGATTGGAGGTAAACCCAACTACGTATGTTTTTTCTCCTACTTCAAGAGAAAATAATGTTTTACCTATTAGGATATTTGTAAATACAAAAAAAGAAATTGAAAGGTATCAATTTCTTATTAAAGATAGTAAAGGTGAAGTAATAAGGGTTTATAAAGATTATGGTGCACCTCCAAGAGAACTCATATGGGATGGAAGGGATGATTTTGGTTCACTTGCAATGGATGGGAAATATTATTATGAATGTATAGTTGTTGAAAAAAAGGGTTCTGTATTTAGAGAAGAAGGATTTTTAAGTGAAATAAGAACAATAGGTCCTGCAGGGGAAATATTTTTTAAAGAAAAAATTAAAAGAAAAGAGGAAGTTCCTGAAGAGAAAAAGGAAAAGATAATTATTGAAGAAGAAAAGGCACCAGAAGGAGGGGAAAAATGATGCTTTTTCTTTTGTTTTCATTATTATTTTCAGAAGATGAGATTAAAAAAGTTGAGTATGCAGAAATTCTTTTCCATGAAGGTCTTTATGAAAATGCAATAGAATACTATAAATCATTAAAAAACACGAATCTTGGTAAGGCAATGGAATTAGAGTTTGATTACAGAATTGGAGAATGTTATTTCAATCTTGGCAAATATGATGAGGCTTATAAAATTTTTAAAAATCTTGAAAACAGAGCACAGAACTCTTATATTTTACCCGAAGTTTATTATGCCTTAGGTTTAATCTTTATTGCCCAGGAAAATCCGAAACAGGCGGAAGAGTATTTAATTCAGAAGATGAAAAAATTTCCAGGTTATGCAGAGGATATAAGACTTCTTGAGGCGCAGGGAATTTATTATTTTACACAAGCAATTTATGAATCTGCTTATAAGAAACTTGAAAATGCTATAACAGGGGTTGGTATTTTTTATAAAGGAGAAGCACTTGCCCGTCTTAAAAGACCTGTTGAAGCTCTTCAGAATTTTAAAAAGGTTGTAATGCTTTATCCAAATACTCCTCTTGCAGAATATGCCTCCTTTGAGGCAGCAGAGGCACTTTATATAAATGAAGATTATAGGGGGGCAAAAGAACTTTATATAAGATTTATAAAGGATTATGGAAAATCTTCTCTTGTAGATTACGCAAATTATAAAATAGGTGCCTGTTTATTTCATGAAGGTGAATATGCAAAATCATTACTTTATTTTAAACCACTTCTAAAACATCAAGATAGAATACTTTCAGCACATGCCTATCTTATGTGCGGTAAAGCATTAAGGGAAATTGGTAATAAGCCTGAGGCCCTAAAATATCTTTTAAAAGCCGCTTTTGACTTTCCAGGAACAGGTATTGCTCCTGTTGCTCATATGGAACTTGGAAAAACATATCTTGAGATAGGTGATTCAGCGCAGGCTATTATTTCTTATAGACAACTTGCAAATGTTTATAATACAGGAGAATATAAAGGCATTGGTGATTATTTAACTGCTTGTGTTTTATATAAACAGGGTAAAATTCTTGAAGCTCAATATCAACTTGAATCTCTTTTGAAATATGCAAAGAATACATTTATAGCGTATCCTGCAACTTCTTTACTTTTAAAATGTATGATAGATACAAAACAATTTGATGAGGCAATTGCAGCAGGTGAGGAATTTTTAAGTTCACTTCCTCAAAATCTTGATGAAGAAATGTTTCATTATATCTCCAAGTGGACAAATAGAATAAAACACATGCTTGCAGAAGCCTATTATCAGAGACAAGATGTTGCAAAGGCAATAAATTTATATGAATCTCTTTCAGAAAGTGGGGATCCTGAAATAATGGGTGAGATATTTAACGCACTTGGATGGTGTTATATTGAGACAAAAAGATATGATGCAGCAATTCAAAAGTTTGATGTTGTTATAAGTGGATATCAGAAAGATACATCCGCGGTTGTTTCTGCAATTTTTGGAAAAGGTGTAGCAATTTATGATAAGAGCGGCGAAATACAGAATCCAGAAGAAAAAAAGAAGAATTATTTACAGGCTGCTTATACATTCAAATCAATTGCTCAAACATATCCATCCCATAGTCTTACTCCTGCTTCTTTATTTTATACTGGTGAATCCTATGCAAGGGCTGGATATTATGCAAATGCAATAAAGGAATGGGAAGCCTGTTTAAATGAATTTCCCGAATCTCCTTATGCAGCACTTTCTGCTTATTGGCTTGGGAATACCTATTTTAGAGCAGGTGAATTTGGTAAGGCGATAACATACTATAGTATCTTACTTGAACAATATCCAAATTCGAAGAAAGCAAAAGAAGGTTTTGTTGAACTTGCTGCTACCTATTATAATATGAAAGATTATGACATGACAGTTAATGTATTAAAGAAGTTTCTTTCCCTTTATCCAGAGGATAGTTTAGCAGTGAATGCAAAAAAATTATTAGAACAGGCATATTATTTTGTTTCAAAAGAAGATGCAGAAAAAATAGAAGAATATTCAAAGGAATTTCCAGAGAGCGAACTTTTAGCAGAAAATCTATATAATCTTGCTGCAAAACTCTATAACGAAAAAAAGTATGAAGAAGCAATAGAGAAAGCAAAGAAAGTTATTTTACTTTTCCCAAAATCAGAACTTGCTCCAATGGCTCAAAAAATTGTTGTTGCTTCTTATTCAGCACTTGGAAATAGTAAAGCAATGGCTGAAGAGGCTGAAAAATTTGTTACATATTTCCCAAACCATGAAGAAGTTCCTATAATGCTAAAACTTGAAGCAGTTGGACTTATACAGCAGGAGAATTATTTAAAAGCAAAAGATGTTCTTGAAGTTTTAATAAAGAATTATTCAATGCATCCTGCATCAAAAGAAGGGATAATTTTAAAGGCTGAATGTCTTCTAAATCTTGGGAAAATAAGAGAGGCTATAAGAGATCTTGAATCTCAATCCCCTTCTCCTGAGGTTGCAACAAGATATTATTATATCCTCGGTGAATCTTACAATAAAATAGGAAACACCCAGAAGGCAATAGAAAGTTATTCAAGTCTTTTAAGGGTTGGCGGAATGGATGACCCTTATAGAATAAGAGGTTTATATCAACTTGCCTATTTATACCAGTTAAGTGGAGATATGCAGAGAGCAGCATCAATATATGAAGCAATAGCACAGGTTACAAGTGATAAAAATATAAAAGAGGATGCCCTTGGAAGGGCAAGTGCATTGAGAAAATAAAAGGAGGTGATTATGATACTTGGGCAGAGTATAATAAAATTGGCATTGAATCCATTTATGCTTGCCCTTGAAATTCTTTCACTTGTTGCTTTATGGGCAATAATTGATAGAATTCTTTCATACAGAAAAATTTCAGAAAGGGAAGAGGCAAAATTCATTTCAAGAGCAAAGAATCTAATTGAAAGAGGTAAAATAGAAGAACTTAAAGCAATTTCAGAGAGTACTAAAACTCCAATAGCAAGGATTATTTATATGGTTATCGAAAACCCTGAACTTCCGAGAGATGTTCTTGAGTCAATTCTTTCTTCTGGAATAATGGTTACAGAACTTGAACTTGGAAGAAAATTAACAGTTCTTGGAACTGCAAGTTATATTGCTCCCTTACTTGGTCTTCTTGGGACAGTTGTTGGAATAATTCAGGCATTCTATGGTGTAGCAAAAAAGGGTGCAGCAGTAGGACCTGAAGCAATGCTTGAAGGTGTTGCAATTGCTCTTTTAACAACAGCACTTGGAATAATAATTGCGGTTCCCTGTGCAATAATGTACAATTATTTTAGAAATAAGATAAATCATCTACTTGCAAGAATTGAAGTTTCAAGTAAAGAGATATTAAACTATTTAATATATGTAAGGGATAAAACTAAATTATGAAAAGGAGAAGTTTAATAGGTGGAGCACCTCCCATAGATTTAACACCGGGAATAAATGTTGCTCTTTTACTTGTTCTTGTATTTGTTTTAGGCGCTGCCCCAATTTTTCAAACATGGCTTTCTGTTACTGCTCCAAAGGTGAGAAAGGCGCCAATTGAAAAAGCATCCCCTACAACTGAATTTAAAGTAAATATTCATTTAAAGGAAAATGGAGAAATAATTTTGAATGAAGAAAAGATTACCTATGAAAAACTTGAAGAAATTTTGCCAGAACTTCTTGCAAGAAGCCCTTCCCGTCTTGTAATAGTTTCTGCTGATTCCCTTGTCCCCCATGGAAAGGTTGTGGAAATTCTTGACCTTGCAAAGCAAAAAGGTGCTGTTGAGGTTGCACTTTTAAGGAGAAAATGAGTATAATATAAAACTAT
>JBDRZF010000034.1:0-8523 GCA_039803805.1 Caldifarciminota bacterium | reverse complement strand
TTTATGGTGTTTCAGGAAGAAAGATAAAAGAGATTGAAAGGAAATTAAATTCAGGAACACATAAATTTGAAATAGATAATCTTAAAAAGGGAGTTTATTTCTTAGAGATAAAAGTTAATGAAAAGAAGAAAAAATTTAAAATTTTAAAAATATAATTTTTTTCTCAATAATCTTTCACTTTTAAAATGTTATGGTATTCTACATTTGCTTTACTATGCTTTTATTTTTTAAAATTAATAACTATGAAACCTTTATTTATTTTTGGTCTTGGTGAAATTGGAAAGATTGTTTTAAGGAATCTATCAAAAAAAGAAGGGGTAAAACTTATCGGAGTGATTGATATTGACCCACAGAAAGTTGGCAAATCAGTTTATGAGATTACAGGAATTGAAAAATTTAAAGATGTATATGTTGAAAAAGATGCCGAAAGGGTTCTCAAAAAAAGAAAAGATGGTGTGGTAATACATCTTACTTCTTCTTATGTAAAAGATGTGATTGACCAGTATTTCTTAATTCTTGATATGGGTCATAATATAATAACCACTACAGAAGAAATGACTGATCCCTATTTAAAACATCCCCGTCTTGCAAAAAAAATTGATGAGAAGGCGAAAAAGAAAAAAAGGGCAATTGTTCCAACAGGTGTAAATCCTGGTTTTGCAATGGATTTATTGCCAATAGTTTTTTCAAGTGTCTTTGAAGAAATTAAAGAAATAAGAGTTGAAAGAATAAACAATGCAAGTAAAAGGAGGTTCCCTCTTCAAAGGAAAATTGGTTCAGGACTTACTCCATCTGAATTTAAAGAAAAATGGGAAAAAAGGGAAATAGGACATGTTGGACTTGCAGAATCAGGTTCAATAATTGCAAGGACATTAAAATTAAAAATTAAAAATTTTGAGGAAACCTGCGATCCAAAGATTGCAAAGAGTTATATAAAAACAGATTTCTTTGAAGTAAATCCTGGTTATGTTTGTGGAATTCTTCATAAAGTCAAAATAGAAACAGAGGAAGATATAAATATAAATCTATTCCTTGAAATGAGCCTTGATGCTGAAAATCCAAGAGATACAATTTATATTGAAGGAAAACCATCTTTAAAATTGGAAATTCCCGGTGGATTACCCGGTGATGAATCAACTGCATCAATTGCAACAAACTGGATAGATAAAATATTTGAAATGCCACCGGGACTCTGGACAATTGATAGACTCTACCTGAATCATTATTTTAAGAAAATTTAATGTTTTCCTTATTTACCGACTATGATATTTATTTATTCAAAAAGGGCTGTCATTATAAACTTTATGAAAAACTGGGCTCTCATGTAGTAAAATTAAATGGTAAATATATAACATATTTTTCAGTATGGGCGCCAAATGCTGAAAGGGTTTCTGTTGTTGGTGATTTTAACAACTGGGATCCTGAAAAAAACCCATTATTTGTGAGATGGGATGGTTCAGGAATATGGGAAGGGATTGTTGAAAAGGATTTAACAGGTTCCCTTTACAAATATTTCATAGTTTCAAAATATAACAATTATACTGCTTATAAATCTGATCCTTTTGGTTTTTATTTTGAAAAGCCACCTGGTAATGCTTCAATAGTATGGAGATGGAACTATAAATTTTTTGATGAAAAATGGCTCAAGGAAAGAAAAAAGTTCAATTCTTTAAATTCACCAATTTCAATATATGAAGTTCATCTCGGCTCTTTTAAAAGGAAAAATGGTGAATTTTTAAATTACAGGGAAATCGCCCATATTTTATGTGACCATGTCAAAGAACTTGGTTTTACCCATGTTGAATTTTTACCTTTAATGGAACACCCATTTTATGGCTCATGGGGATATTTAATAACAGGATATTTTGCGCCTACATCAAGATATGGTAATCCTGATGACCTCATGTATTTAATTGACCATCTCCATAAAAATAATATTGGTGTTTTTTTAGACTGGGTTCCTTCACATTTTTCTAAGGATGATTTTGCCCTCTCCTTTTTTGATGGAACCCATCTATATGAACATCAGGACCCAAGAAAGGGAAGGCATCCTGATTGGGATAGTCTTATATTCAATTATGGAAGATATGAGGTAAAATCTTTTTTAATATCAAGTGCTTCTTTCTGGCTTGATAAATATCATGCTGATGGATTAAGGGTTGATGCGGTTGCTTCAATGCTTTATCTTGATTATTCAAGAAAGGAAGGTGAATGGATACCAAACATTTATGGAGGAAGAGAAAATCTTGAAGCAATTGAATTCTTAAAGGAATTAAATACATATGTTTATAAGGAGTTTGAGGGAATCCAGATGATAGCAGAGGAATCAACTGCATGGCCTGGTGTTTCAAGACCATGCTATTTAGGAGGGCTTGGCTTTGGGATGAAATGGAACATGGGATGGATGCACGATACATTATTTTATTTTTCAAAAGACCCTATTTATAGGAAATATCATCATAACCAAATAACATTCAGTATATGGTATGCCTTTTCAGAAAACTTTATATTGCCTTTATCCCATGATGAAGTTGTTTATGGAAAGGGCTCACTTTTATCAAAGATGCCAGGAGATGAATGGCAGAAGTTCGCAAATTTAAGACTTTTATATGGTTATATGTTTGCCCATCCAGGGAAAAAACTTCTTTTCATGGGAAGCGAAATTGGGGACTATGATGAATGGAACCATGAAAGGGAATTGAATTTTTCTCTTTTAAAAAATCCATTAAATAAAGGACTTTTTGAATGGGTTAAAACCTTAAACAATTTTTATAAAAATGAACCATGTCTTTATGAGATTGATTTTGAACCAGAAGGTTTTGAATGGATTGATTTTAACGATTATGAACAAAGTGTTATAAGTTTTTTAAGAAAGGATAGAAGTGGCAATTTTATAGTTATTGTATGTAATTTTACTCCATGCGTAAGGGAAAATTATAGAATCGGTGTTCCAAAAGAAGGAAAATATATAGAGGTTTTAAACAGTGATGACATTATCTTTGGTGGAAGTGGTGTTAAAAATAGTGAATTGTTTGCTGATAAAATTAAATTTCACGGAAGAGATTATTCAATATCTTTAAAATTACCACCCCTTGGAATAATATTTTTAAAAAATGCATAGGGGAGCAGGAATATTTTTACCAATCTTTTCTTTACCTTCAAATTATGGTATTGGTGATTTTGGTGAATTCTCATATAGATTTATAGATATTATAAGTGAAAATGGATTTAAATTGTGGCAAATTTTACCTTTAAATCCTATAGCCTATGAAAATTATAATTCTCCATATTTAAGTTCTTCCCTTTTTGCAGGAAATTATCTTTTTATTTCCTTAGAATTTTTAATAAAAGAGAAATTGATTGATGAAAAAGACATAAATTTACCATCCTTTAAAGAAAATGAAGTTGATTATGAAAAAGTTTATGATTTTAAGCAAAAAATTTTGGATATTTCCTATGAAAATTTTTTAAAATTTAAGGAAAAGGAAGAATTTTATAAATTCTCTTATGAAAATTCCTATTGGCTTTCTGATTTTTCACTTTTTAATGTTTTAAAAAGATATTTTAAAAAAAACTGGAATGAATGGCCAGAAAAATTGAAAAAAAGGGATGAAGAAACCTTAAAGGAATTTGAAAGAATATTCAAAAAGGAGATAGAAAAGGAGAAATTCATTCAATATATTTTTTATAAAGAATTTTCTGCTTTGAAAAGATATGCAAATGAAAAAAATATAAAAATTATAGGTGATATTCCAATATACCCTTCCTATGATAGTTCTGATGTATGGGTAAATCAGGACATATTTAAACTTGATGAAAATAAAAATCCAATTTATGTGGCAGGTGTTCCTCCTGATTATTTTTCAGGAAAAGGACAATTATGGGGAAACCCTGTTTATGATTGGGAAAAACTGAAGGAAAAGGAATTTTATTATTGGATAAAAAGAATTGAACATTCATTAAAATTCTATGATTATTTAAGACTGGACCATTTCAGAGGTTTTGTTGCCTATTACGAAATTCCTTACGGTAAAGAGGATGCAACCGAAGGGAAATGGGTAAATGCTTTTCCATATGAGTTTTTTAATAAGATTTATGAAAAATTTGGAAAGATAAATATAATAGCAGAAGATTTAGGTTACATAACTTATGATGTTATAGAAGTTATGGAGAAATTTGATATACCCGGTATGAAAGTATTTTTATTTGGTTTTTGTGATAAAAATCCCCATAATCCTCATCTCCCTCATAATTATAAAAAACACATTTTTGCCTATACATCAACTCACGATACAAATACTTTAAGGGGATGGATTGAAAATGAAATAGATGAAGAATCAAAAGATTTTTTATTGAATTATATAAACAAAAAGCAAAATGTAGAGGAAATAATTTTTGAAATCATAAGGATACTTTTTAGCTCGGTTGCAAATGTGGTTATAATTCCTCTTCAGGATATTTTATTTCTTGGTGAGGAAGCAAGAATAAATAGACCGGGAAAAAAGGAAGGGAACTGGAAATTTAGAATTAATTTTTCATTATTTGAAGAATTTAAAAAAAGAATAAAGGAATTAAAAAAATTTTTAGAAATTTATGGAAGATTATGAAAACTGATTTTATAAATGCCTGTTTAAGAAAAAAACCGAAAAGGGTTCCAGTATTTTTTTTAAGGCAGGCAGGAAGATATATTCCAGAATATTTAAAAATAAGAACAGAGTATTCAATGGAGGAAATAATTAAAAACCCTCTCCTTTCAGCAAAGGTTGTTCTTTTGCCCTTTAAATATTTTGACCTTGATTCAGCAATAATTTTTTCAGACCTTCTTGTGATATTATGGGGATTTGGAATTGATTTTGAATTAAAAGAACACGGCCCAAAGGTTAAAGGAAAGTATGTAGAAAAATTTTCAATTAAACCATTTGATTTTTTAAAAGAACAGATTAAAATTTTAAAAAAAGAAATTGATGTTCCACTAATAGGTTTCACTGCTGCTCCTTTTACACTTTTGTCTTATATAATTGAAGGTGAATATAAAAGAGATTTTCCTGAAACAAGAAAATTCATTTATAGAAATGAAGAGGAATGGATAAAATTAATTGAAAAAGTATCTGAAGGTATAAAAGAATTCTTAATGCTTCAAGCAGATTCAGGATGTGATGCGGTTATGCTATTTGATTCATGGGCAGGTGCATTACAAGGCGAATTATACTCAAAACTTATATTCCCTTATACACAAAAAATATTTGAATCTTTAAAGGGGAAAATAAGAATATATTTTTCAATCTCAACAACTCATCTTATAACTATAATAAATGGATATTCCTGCGAAGTCATAGGTATTGACTGGAGAATTCCGCTCCATTTTGCAATAGAATATTTAGGAAAGGAGCATGCAATTCAAGGGAATTTAGACCCTGCAGTTTTATTTTCAAATTTTGAAAGAATAAAAAAAGAACTTGAAAAAATAAAAGAGATAAGAAAAAATTTTAATGGCTTCATCTTCAGTTTAGGTCATGGTGTTTTACCAGAAACACCTGTTGAAAATTTAAAAAAAGTTGTTGATGAAGTTCATAAATGGGAAATTTAAAATTTATTATTGATTTTTGTTTTTCATTTTTATTATAATAAATTTATGATTTTTTTAATTTTTTCTCTTTCTTTAAAACTTTTTGAGATTTATAAAGTTCCTGAAAATTTTTTTGTTTGTGATAATCCAAAATATTTTTATAAAGTAGAGGCAATTTATGATAATGATTTTAAAATAAAAAATATAGAAATTTTTTGTAAAAATTTAAAGATTTTATCATTAAAAACAGATGGAGAAAATGGCTTTTATTTCTCAGAGGATTTAAAATATATTGTTGGAATAAAGAATAATATTTTAAATTTTTATAAGGATGGTAAATTTATAAGAAGTTTTAATGTAAATAATTTTTCAGGCGGACATTTTTCAAAGGATAAATTTGTTGCAAAAGTCAAAGATGGAATATCTGTATTTGATGAAGAAGGAGAAAAATTTTTTAAAGATTTAACTGATCTTTATTACTTAGAAAATGGGAAAATTGAATTTTATAAAGATAGAATAATTATAAAAAATTCAGAATATGAGAAAATTATAAAAGCCCCTTCTTACATAAGAAAAATTTCTGTCTCTGATAATATATTATCTTATGGAACAAAAAGAGAAATTTATATATTCAATATTTCAAATAAAAATTTTAAAGAAATTGAAATTGAAGGGAGTTTAAACTATTTATTTTCTGACGAGGGTTTAGTGATTGTAAGCAGTTTTAAAAATGGAAATTCTTTACTTTTAATTTTTGATGAAAATGGAAATAAAATTTATGAAGAAATTTTTGATGGATTTATATCAAGGATTTATAAAGAAAAAAATAAAATTTATATTTTGAAAGATAAAAATTTGTTTGAATTTGAAATAAGATGAAAATCTTAATATTTTTTTTAATAAACACAGGATGGCCTTTTTATCCACAGAATTCTTCCTATCCTCTTGGTAATAACTGGGGAGAATATCAGGAATATGGGGGTTCACCTTATCTTCATCCAGGGATTGATGTTATGAGTTATCCAAACCAAGGAATACCTGTTTATTCTGTTTCTTATGGATTTGTTAAAGCATGGCTTACAATTTCAGGTTACTGGCACTGGAGAATAGGAATAGGTGATAATCCAGGACCTGATTCAACAGAAGGATGGCTTTATGCTCATATAGACCCTGATAGATTTCATGTTGATATCGGCGATACTGTTTATCCGGGAGATTTAATAGGTTATCTTGTTGTATGGCCTGTTACAGGTTTTGACCATTGCCATTTTGCAAGGATAAAGGATGAAGGTATTGTATGGCAAACTGCTGACTGGGCATTTGTTAGAAATCCATTAAAAATTATAGAACCATTAGATGATACGGTAAAACCGAAAATTGAAAATGCTCTCTCAAATCAGAAATTCGCAATATGTTTAAACAACACATCAACATATATTTCACCTGATAGTGTTTTTGGAGATGTTGATATAATTGTAAAAGCATATGATATTTATGGTGATTATTATTTACCAAATCCTGTATGGAAAAGAATAAATGTTTTCAAAATTTCCTATTATGTAAGAAAGGATAATGGAGGGATTGTTATACCTGAAGTTCTTTCATTTAAATTTGGTGGAAGACTTGAATATACCCAGAATGTAAATGTAATATTCAAGGATGATAATATATGTAATACAAGAGGCGATTATAATTACAGGGATTTTTATTATATAATAATAAATACAGATGGAGATACAATAATTGAATCATCCGATGCATATTATTCTCTTAAAACACAAGATCTTCCTGATGGCTATTACTGGATTGTTGTTAAACTACTTGATGAAGCAGGGAATTTAAATAAGGATTCAATGCGTATAAGGATAAGAAATTTGAATATAAAGGAAAATATTTTGCCAAGATTAATTTTAGAAAATCTTGATATTAAAAGTTTTAAAGTTATATATAATTTTGAAACAGATAATCCTTTAAAAATAATTGATTTTTCAGGAAGAATTTATAAAGAAATAAAACCGTTAAAAGAAAATGGAAAAAGCATTTACATTTTAAAAGAAATAAATCCAGGAATTTATTTTCTTAAACTTGAGGATAGAAAAATGATAATAGTAAAGAAAGTATTTTTAGTTAAATTTTAATTCCCTATTTTAACTTTGCTTTTATCTCCTTTACATCATTATAGATTGTACCTAAAGATATCAGAACAATACCATTTACAATTAGACCGATACCCATTGGTGTCCCGATAGCTGTAAAGAATGGTATTATCCCCATCACAATAACAATAATCCCAAATACTTTTAACAGTGTACCCATTTAAACCCCCTTTCATTTTGTTGATTTAAAGTTTATACACTAAAAAATTTCTCTGTCAAACGTGTTTATCTTTTATCAATTGATTTTTATTTTTTATTTTTATTATAATATTAATTGTATTGGGTAATAAGGCAAAAATTAATGAAATATAATAATGAAATATGAGTGAAAAAATTTTGCCTCAAAAACCAAAGAAACATACAACAATGTTTGGAACTTCTGAATTTCCATCTTATGAAGAGATAATAGAAGCTTATGCTAAAGAATTCAAAAAATATGTTCTTCCAAAAGGAGATACTATTTTTGGGTTTTGGATGCAAACTTTGGCTGATCTGGAGCTTCTGGATTTAGAATTACAAGGATTAACTGAGGAATATAAAATTGAACCAGTAAACAGAGTAGTAACCTTTAAAGGCGATGAAGAATTCATAAGGTTAAGAATTGCACATCTTGAGAAGGTGAAGGGAAAAACTACCCTATATGCTGATTTTGTGGATAAATTTGGAGACACTAACGCATATGCCTTCCACAATCTTTATCCGTAGTGTGATGGTGCACTGCGAACATGGCTACACCACCAACGTCGCGCTCGATGTGCTCGACGACGACGACACCATGCTCGCCTTCGAATATGAGGGCAA
>JBDRZF010000033.1:0-8528 GCA_039803805.1 Caldifarciminota bacterium | reverse complement strand
AGGGAAATATTATAGATTCTGTTCCTTATGAGAATAAATGGGGAGGAGGAAAGGATATATCTTTAGAAAGAAAGGGAATTGATTTTCCATCAGAAGAGAGATTTTCTTGGAGTTCTTCAATTTCGCCACAGGGCGCAAGCCCTGGAAGAGAAAATTCAATCACTGAAAAATTATTTCCTGAAGGAAAATATGTATATTTAGATGGAAAAATATTTAGAGAGGAAAGTGATTTAAAACTTTTCATAAATCCCCCTTATAATTTAACAGAAGTTAAAATTTTATTATTTGATTCAAAGGAAAGAGTTTATAATTTATCCCAGATTATGAAAGAAAGAAAAGCAGGTCTTTATATAATTTATGTAGAATTAAAAGAAAAAGAAGGGAATAAAAAACTGATTAAAAAAATACCTTTTGCAATATGGAAATAAAATATTTAATAAAAGGTGGTAAAAAACTTAAAGGTGAAATAGAAATAGAAGGGGCAAAAAATGCTGCTTTACCAATTTTAGCATCAACAATTTTACTCAATGAAAAGGTTATTTTAGAAAATATACCTGATGTTGAAGATGTAAATACAATGCTTTCACTTCTTGAAACTCTTGGGGCAAGGATTAAAAAAATTGATGAAAATAGATTTGAAGTTGATCCAGAAGGTATAAATTCATGGGAAGCACCTTATGAGGCTGTTAGAAAAATGAGAGCATCAATATATGTTTTAGGACCACTTCTTGCAAGGTTTGGAAAAGCAAAGGTGGCATTTCCCGGTGGATGCAGTTTTGGACCAAGACCAATAAATTATCATCTTGAAGGTCTTGCAAAAATGGGAGCAGAAATAGAAATAGATAAGGGATTTATTATTGCAAAATGTAAAAAATTAAAAGGGGAAGAACTTTATTTTGATCAAAAATCAGTTGGAGCAACAGCACACCTTGCAATGGCAAGTATATTTGCAAAGGGAAAAACTGTCATTTTGAATGCTTCAAAGGAACCAGAAGTTGTTGATCTTTTAAATTTTTTAAAAAAATGTGGTGCAAAAATTAAAGGAGAAGGAGAAGATATAGTTGAAATAGAAGGGGTTAAAAAACTTTCACCACCATTAAAATATAAAATAATTGATGACAGAATAGAAGCAGGAACATTCTTGGTTGCAGCAAGGATGACAAAAGGGGAGATAAAAATTAAAAGTAAATGTGGAAAATATCTTGAAAATGTAATTGAAAAACTAAAAGAAAGTGGAGCAGAGATAGAGGTTCAAAAAGAAAGTATATACCTTAACGGAAAAAATGATATTTTACCCCTTAAAATTGAGACAGCACCATATCCTGGTTTTCCAACCGACCTTCAACCTCAATTTGTTTCAATGCTTTCAATTGCAAAGGGAACATCAATTATAAATGAAGGAATATATCCTGAAAGATTTGGATATACAGGAGAACTTATGAGAATGGGTGCAAATATAAAGGTTGAAAAAGGAATATGCATAATTGAAGGTATTAAAAAACTTAAAGGAACACATTTAATTGCACCTGATATAAGGGCAGGTGCTGCTCTTGTAATTGCAGCCCTTTCAGCAGAAGGAGAAAGTATCGTTGAAGGAATTGAACATATAAAAAGAGGATATAAAAATTTTCATGAAAAATTAAAAAAATTGGGTGCAAATATCAATTTAATAAATGTTTCACGTGAAACATTATCTAATTTTTAAAAATGAAAAAAAACTTAAAAAAGAAAAAATTGAAGCAATTATAACAGATAAATTCCTTCCAACATGATCAGCAAGAAACCCTCCTAAAAAAGTTAATGAAATTGCCATATTAACTATTCCATTTGTAAGTCCTATTACAGTGGTTCTTTCTTTTTCCTTTGAAAATTTTGTTGAAGCACTTAAAATTGAAACCCACATTAAATTCCATAAAGGTAAAACCCATAGGATTGAGGTTATTATCCTTGTTGAAAAATTTAATGCTATTATATTTAAAGGATAAATTACTGAAAGAAAAAGTAAGATTTTTATTCCACCATACTTCCCCACAATTTTTCCCCATAAAGGTCCTGCTAATACTGATAAAGTTGCTGGAAAAGTTGCCCATATAAGCCCATAAAGGAATTTTGATTTATCAAGTATCTCATAAAGTCTTATGGATAAAAGGCCATAACCAAGGGTTATACCTCCTTCTAATATAAAGATTCCTAAAAGAAAAAAAATGTATTCTTTTTTTATTATTATTTTTTCAACCTGCCTTTCTCTTTCAATCTCTGCTTCTTCAGGATAAAAGATATAAAAAATTATAACAGATAAAATCCATATCATACCTGAAATTAGATATATAATTTTTATACCAGAATTTCCATATTTAGAAAGAATTCCAGCTAAAAAACCAGCGATTGCCCATCCTGCTGATTGTGCAGAGGTAAAATAACCAAACATTTCACTATATCTTTTTTTAATAGAAAAAGCAGTATTTATAACAGGGAAAACCATTGAATAAAAAATACTAACAAAAGAAATAAAAAGTAATATTGAATTTATACTTTCTGAAAAACCAATTATCATCACAAATATCCCCCCGATTAATCCTATAAATAACACTTTCTTTCTTGAAAAAATATCAGCAAGTCTTCCCCATAAAAATGATGTGAGGGCAATAAATGCTGGAAGACTATCAACAAGCATAATTTCAAGATAATTTGCACCAAGGTCATAAAGTCTTGGTTTTAAGAGAATATAATATCCACCATAGGATAAATAAAATAACAAAGAACTAAAAAGATAAATAAAAACCCAATTTCTTTTCATAGTAAGATGATTATTATAAAGTTTATATAATTTGAAAAATCAGTTTAAAAAATAATATAATATTGAGAATGCAAGAATCAAATAATCTCTTTATATTTTACTATTTTCCTCCTCATGGAATGTCAGGAAGCATAAGGGCATGTAAGATTGCAAAATATTTGAAAGAAAAAATGGACTTTTTTGTAATATCTTCTAAAACAAAACACTGGGTATATGATAAAAGTCTTTTAGAAGATGTTGAAAATTTAAATATCATAAGAATTTTTGACCCGATTGGATTTTTAATTGGTGGAAAAATAAAGGAAAAAAATGGGAAAAAATTTTTTATTGATTCAAAATTTTTATGGAGATATTTAGCAGAAATTTATATAAAAAAAAGATTTAAAAATGTTAAACTAATATATGTTTCTTCTCCTCCCCCTTCTTCAATAATTCTCGGATATAAACTCAAAAAATTTTTTAATTCAAAACTTTTAATTGAATTAAGGGATGAATGGCTTTCAAAAAATGAAAGAAGGGGAAAGGAAATTTTAGAAATTTTAAAAAATGCCGATGGGATAGTTTATTCTTATGAAGGCTTAATGGAAAAATTTAAAATAAAAGGAATAGTTGCTGAACATGGATATGAAGAAAGGGTAAAAAGTGAAAAAAATAAAGAAAAATTTAAAATTTTTTATACAGGAACTTTAAAAGATGCTCAGGATTCATTTATAAAACTTGTAAGAGAAATCAAAAATTTAAAGGATGTTGAAATCCATTATGCAGGAATTATGCCAGAAAATTTGCCAGAGGACATTAAAAATTTTATCAATTATCATGGATTTGTTTCTTATAAAAATCTTAAGAACTTATTAAAATATGCAAATCTTTTTTTACTTGTATTTGACAAAATAGGCGATTATACTGCTCCAAGTAGATTTTTTGAATACTGTGCCTATGATATACCTATTTTATGTATTGCGCCAAAGGGAATATATCTTGAAAGAGTTTTGAAGGAAAGGAATAAGGGGTTTTATTTTTCAAAAGAGGAAATAGAAAAGGCAATAAAGATTATAGAAGAATTAAAAACAAAAGAAATTAATATAGAATTTAGTGGAAATACATGGAAGGAATGTGCAGAAAAAATATATGAATATATCAAAGGAATTTGAATTTTCAATAATAACAGTTACATATAATAGTAAAGAAGTGATAAGGGAATTTTTAAAAGAAGTAAAGAAAATAAAGGATGCAGAAATAATAATTGTTGATAATTTTTCAAAGGATGGAACAAGGGAAATTTTAAAAAATGAAAAGGAAATTAAAAAGATTTTTTTAAATAAAAATAAGGGCTATGCAAAAGCAAATAATATTGGATTTAAAAATTCAAAAGGAAAAATATTACTTTTTTTAAATCCTGACTCTTTTCCCTTAAATCTTGAAATTTCTGAATTAAGAAAAATTGTGGAAAATTATGGAATTGTTGCACCTCTTATTTTAAAGGAAAATAAAGAGATTGAGGATTCAATAAGGGAATTCCCATCCCTTTTAGGATTTTTGCTCCCTTTTTTATGGAAAAAAAAGTTTGATTATACAAAGATTCAAGAAGTTCCGCAACCGATGTTTTCTTCAATATTCATTAAAAGGGAAATTTTTGAAAAATTAAATGGTTTTGATGAAAGATTTTTTATTTATTTTACAGATGTGGAATTCATGGAAAGGGCAAAAAGGAAAAATATTAAAGCAATTTTTTCACCTGAAATCATTTTTTATCATAAAAGGGGAAAAAGTTCTTTAAAAACAAAATTTATTTTGGGGAGAAAATATCTTGATTGGGGTAGGGGGGCTTCTAAATATTTTTATATTTATAAAAATTTATTTGAAAAATTAATATCAATTCCTTTAATATGGATTTACACAATTGCAAGGTATGTTTATATAACAATCCTATGATAGGGGTAATAATAAATCCTTATGCGGGAAATGGGAAAGGGATTAAGAAACTCAAATACATTCAAGATTTTATAAATGAAAAAAAATTAAAATGTAAAATTGAAATAACAAAGAGTAAAGAGGAAGGGAAAGAAAAATTTATTGAATTTCTTGAAAGGTGTGAAAGAATTGTCCTTGTTGGTGGAGATGGAACTTTGAACAATGCACTTCAGGTAGGTGTTGATTTAAATATAGATAAAACAATTGGAATGATACCTGTAGGCTGTGGGAATGATTTTTTAAGGGGAATATATGAAAGAAATCTTTCCTTTTATGAAAAGATGGAAAAAGCCTTCTTTGGTAAAGAAAAATATTTTGATGCAGGAATTCTTGAAAGCAAAGATAAAAAGTTTGTTTTTTTAAATGGATGCGGTTTTGGTATAGATTCAATGACTGCAAAAAAATCTGAAGAATTGAGAGTTTTAAAAGGTATTTTAAGATACTTGATTTCTTTATTTTTAGTTTTAAAGGATTTTAAGCCGATAAAAGTTAAGATAAAATCCCATGATTTTGAATATGAAGGTGAAATAACTTTAATAACCTTTGGAAATGGTAAATATGTGGGTGGTGGATTTAAACTAACACCACTTGCAGATCCCTCTGACGGTAAAATTGATGTTTCAATAATAAAAAAAATGAAAAAAATTGAAATATTAAAAAAATTGCCAAAGGCGATTATGGGAACACATATAAATGACCCTTATTGCATTTATGGTTATTTTGGAAACCCGATTGAAATTGAAAGTGAAAATTATTATAATTTTCATCTTGATGGAGAGATATACAAGATAAGAGAAGAAAAAGTTTTTATAAAGGTAAAAAGAAATTTTTTTAAGTTTTCAATTTAAAAAGGAGGTTTTATGAAATTAAAGGAAGTTTTAAGAGAAAAAATAGAAATAAGGAGAAAAGAAATAAAAGAAATAAGGGAAAAATATGGTAATAAGGTTGTCTCACAGGTTACTGTTGATCAGATATTCAGGGGAATGAGGGGTGTAAAATGCATGATATGGGAAGGCTCTTATGTTGATCCACAAAAGGGAATCTTTTATAGAGGATATACAATACCAGAATTAAGGGAAAAACTTCCAAAAGTTAAAGAGGAGCCCCTTCCAGAGGGTCTATTTTATTTACTTTTAACAGGTGATATTCCAACAATGGAAGATGTTAAGGAAATTCAAAAAGAACTCAATAAAAGAATGAATGTTCCTGATTATGTATTCAAAATGCTAAAGGCAATGCCAAAAACATCCCATCCAATGGCTTTATTTTCCATGGGAGTTCTTGCATTGAGAGACTTTTCAAAATTCGCAAAATTATATGATGCAGGAAAACTTGCAAAAGAAGAATATTGGGAAATGACACTTGAAGATTCCCTTGACTTACTTGCAAAGATTCCTGTAATTGCCGCCTTTATATATAGAAGACTTTATAAGGATTCAAAGCATAAAGAACCAAATAAAAAACTTGACTGGGCTGCAAATCTTGCCCATATGATGGGTTATGATAACGAAGAAGTTTATGAACTTATGAGACTTTATTTATTTTTACATGCGGACCATGAAGGAGGAAATGTATCAGCCCATACAGGACACTTGGTAGCGTCAGCCCTTTCTGATGTATATTATTCCTTTTCAGCAGCAATGAATGGTCTTGCAGGTCCTTTACACGGAAGGGCAAATATGGATACAATGGCTTGGCTGCTTCAATTAAAGAAAAAATATAAAGGTAAAATAACAGAAAAAGAGGTTGAAGAATTTGCAAAAGAAACACTTGAAAAAGGAGAAGTAATACCCGGTTTTGGACATGCAGTTTTAAGAGTGGTTGATCCAAGATATATTGCCTTTAGAGAATTTGCATTAAAATATATGCCAGATGATCCAATCTTTAAAATCGTTGATTTAGTTTATAAGGTTGTTCCTGATATACTTAAAGCAACAGGGAAAGTTGCAGACCCTTATCCAAATGTTGATGCCCATTCAGGTTGTGTTTTATACCATTATGGAATAAAAGAGTTTCCATTTTATACAGTTTTCTTTGGAATATCAAGGGCACTTGGAATCTTAGCACAACTTGTCTGGGATAGAGCACTTGGATTTGCAATTGAAAGACCAAAATCTATAACACTTGAATGGCTTAAGGAGAATATAGAAAAAATTTGATTTTGAAATTTTTAATGGTTTAAGTTTATAATTTAACTTTTTATAAAGAAAAGGAGGTTTAAAATGAATGTATTTGAAACATTAAAAGAAATCATCGTGGAAGAACTGGATGTTACACCAGAACAGGTAACACCTGACGCAAGATTTCAAGAAGACCTTGGAGCAGACTCCCTTGATGTTGTTGAATTAATAATGAAAATAGAGGAAAGATTTGGAATAGAAGTACCGGATACAGATGCAGAAAAGATAAGGACTGTTCAAGATGCTGTAAATTATATAGAAAATAAATTAAAAAAATAATATGCAAAAAAGAAGGGTAGTAATTACAGGAATAGGCATTTTAACATCACTTGGAAAAACGAAAGAGGAAAATTTCAAGAATTTTATTGAAGGAAAAAACGGAATTTCTTATATAGAAAGATTTGATGTCTCCTCTTTTCCTGTAAGAATTGCAGCAGAAATAAAAAATTTTGATCCCACTGAAAGACTTGATAAAAAAGAAATTAAAAGAAATGATAGATATACGATTTATGCATTGTGGGTAACTGAAGAGGCTCTTTCTGATTCAAAAATTTTAGAAAAAAATATATATAATCCATATAGAATTGGAGTTATAATCTCATCAGGAATAGGTGGAATTGAAACTCTTGAAAATGAAAAAGAAATCGCTTTAAAAAAGGGTTATGATAGGGTTTCACCATTTTTAGTTCCAATGATGATTCCTGACATTGCATCAGGAGTTATTTCAATAAAATATGGATTTAAAGGACCAAATTTTGGAATTGTATCTGCCTGTGCATCCTCAGCCCATTCAATTGGTGAAGCCTTTAAAATAATCCAAAGGGGTGATGCAGACTGTATGATAGTTGGTGGTGCAGAAGCACCAATAACGCCTCTTGGTATTGCAGGATTTGCAAATATGAAGGCATTATCAACAAGAAACAATGAACCTGATAAGGCATCAAGACCCTTTGATAAAGAAAGGGATGGATTTGTAATGGGTGAAGGAGCAGCAGTTCTGGTTCTTGAAGAACTTAATTTTGCATTAAAAAGAGGGGCAAAAATATATGCAGAAATTGTTGGTTATGGAGCAAGTGCTGATGCATACCACATAACTGCTCCCTGTGAAGATGGAGAAGGAGCATATATGGCAATGAAAAAAGCAGTAGAGGATGCAGGAATATCACTTGATGAAATAGATTATATAAATTCTCATGGAACAGCAACACCAAGAGGGGATATAGCAGAAACACTTGCAATAAAAAAACTTTTAGGTGAAAGGGCATATAAAGTTCCTGTAAATGCAACAAAATCGCTTGTAGGGCATCTATTAGGTGCAGCAGGTGCTCTTGAAGCAGCGGTCACTGCATTAAGTATCAAAGAAGGAATAATTCACCCAACAAGAAATTTAACAAATCCTGACCCGGAATGTGACTTAGATTATGTTAAGGATGGGGCAAGAAAAATAAATATAAGATATGCCCTTTCAAATTCTTTTGGATTTGGTGGACATAATGCTTCTCTTTTATTTAAAAAATTTGAGGAGGAAAAGTGAAAGAGGATAAAAGGAAAGCAATTGAAACTGCTTTAAAACAAATAGA
>JBDRZF010000032.1:0-8532 GCA_039803805.1 Caldifarciminota bacterium | reverse complement strand
CATTAACAAATTTTGTAATATTTTCATCGTATCCATAAGAATTTAATAATTTTTTTATAAGTTCAATACATATTTCAAGACCGAGAGGTTCTTCTGCATGATGGAGAGCAACAAATAAAATAGGTGGTTCAATCTCATCATCATCCACATTATCAGAAATTTTGACACAAATTATGGGATTTGAATCAACCTCTGTGTAATTTAATATTTCAATTTTTGCAATATGTCTATTAATCGGAATTATTGAATCAAGAAAGTTTTGTAATTCCTGAAAGGTATGGTATTCAGATGGGATTAAAAAAAAATTTAAAAAGAGGAAAAATTTCATTTTAAAAGGATAACTTTTCCTTTACACTCCTTTGAATTTATAAAATAAATTCCCTTTCTTAAATTTTTTAAATCCTCTTTTTTCCCTGATATACTCAAAATTTTCCCCTTAAAATCCTTTAATTTTTCTTTAAAAGTAAATAAAGGTAAATAAACTATTTTTTTAGCGTTCTTATTTTTTTCCTTTATATTTACATTTATCCATGTATTCCCACCATCATGGGTAAAAAATATTGCATCCTCACCTGTTGCAACTCCATGGAGTGAATCAAGAAAGTCTATATCAAAAAGTGTTTGTGCATTGCCTGCATTCTGAAGTATCCATGTATTTCCTCCATCTTCTGTCTTTATTATTGTTCCAAACCTTCCACATGCCCATCCCTTATTCTCCGAGACAAAATGGACTGCCCTTAGATAATATCCTGGAGGTATTATTTGGGTCCAAGTATATCCTCCATCAACTGTTTTAAAAATAACAGGTGAAACTGTATCTAAATCATTACCACCAACAACTATTCCTTTTTGCTCATTAAAGAACCATAAATCAAAAAAATCATAGCCATTTGCTTCTAAAAGTGTATCCCATGTAAAACCTCCATCAACTGATTTTGCTACATAACCAGGTGTGCCAATTTCAGTTGGCAATCCTGAACATATAAATCCTGTTTGCTCATTTATAAAATGAATTCCATAAAAGTCTACACCCATAAACTGGGTGAAAACAATATTCCAGTTTGCACCACCATCTGATGTAACCAATACTATGTAATCTCCTGCTGCAGCATATCCATGTAATGAGTCAATAAATTGAATTCTTGCAACCCATTTTGTATAACCTAAATTTTGCCTTACCCATGTTAATCCTCCATCCTCTGTATGTCTTATCTCCCCACCTACTCCACCAGTCCATCCTTTTAAAGAATCTATGAAAAATATATCAAAAAAACCCCATAAGGTTCCTGGGTCAATGTATAACCAGTTTGAGCCTTCATCTTCTGTATACATTATAAAAGCACTGTCATGAGCTGCAACCCACGCTTCACCCGGTTTAAACCCATAATCACATGCTCTGTAATTGTAATTTATAACATTTAAAACAAAGATAATTTTAAGCATTTATCCTCCTTTTAAAATTTTATGAATTTATATGTGATATATTTTTCAGATTTTAAAACTATAAAATAAACGCCTGATTTTGAAATCTCAAATTCAAATTCATGATTTCCTGAATCAATTTTTCCACTAAAAATATTTTTAACTTTTCTTCCACTTACATCCATCAATTCAAGAGTTATATTTTTACTTGATGGTAAATTAAGAGAGATTTTTACTTTCTTACCTTGAATATTTGGGTAAACATTCCATTTAAAAACACTTTTATCTTCTTTTTCGCCTTCTTCTACTTTAACATTATAGCAGTTAAACCCTCTTACCCTATGAATATATCCTCTTATTGATGAATGGGGCTCTGCAATCCAGTAATCTCCGCTCTGTGGGACAAATTCAATTCCCCTCATATTTATATTTAACTTAAATTTCTTTCCTGTTGGTGAATAACTTACCCTATCCCATTCATAAACATATGTACTATCAAAATTTCCTGAAGTCAAAAATATTCTAACATTTATAAGTGTTCCATTATTTTGACCGAGTTTATCAAGACAAATTCCTCTTACTCCTCCACCTGGATAAGGCAAAGAATATGTTCCGATAATACTTCCATTTGATGGATTAACTTTATAAATCGTATTTGTGCTATATTCACTTATCCATAGGTAATTTCCATCAAAACACAAGCCTGCTGCATCCTGGGCAGGTGCAGGGAATTCCTGTATTATCTGGCCATTTAAATTTATCCTGTAAATGCGGTCTGTCCCTCTATTATTAACCCATAGTGTTTGAGTTTGTGGATCAAAACTCAATTCATATACATTTGTTCCTCCTGGTGCAGGGATTGATGTTATATAACTTCCATCGAATGGATTAACCTTATATATATAAGGATAATTATAATCTGCTATCCATAAACCTGAACCATCAAAGGCAAGACCTGTTATCCAGCCACCAAGAGGCATTGGAGGAGGAACCTGAAATGTATAAAGGATTGTTCCTGGTAAAGTTCCCATTTTAATTGTGTATGATTTTTTATAAGAATAGGAATCCATCTCTATCTTTAATGAGCAAGGAAATTCCTCATAACAGGGGACACTTAAATCTGCTCTTATTAAGAACGGATCCTGGGTATTAACCTTTGTTGATTCTGCCTTTATCTCTCCATAATTAGCAGTAGAGTCAATCACATGAAGCAAAGGAGAAAGGGACCTTAAAGTTACTTTTACATTGTTTGCATCCTGCATTCCGAGATTTTTTATAAAAAGGAAAAACTTAACAGTTTCACCCGGCTCCCAGTAATTATTTCCATTACCGATGGGAACCTCATCAGAAATTGAGTCTCTTAATATCCCGAGATAAACAGCACTTACAGATAAATTTAGATTATAATTCCATGTGTCTCCGTTTATATCATAAAACATCATATTTAAAGGAATTTGATATCCATTTGTACAGGAAGGTGATACATAAAAGGAAAATGCAGAGGAATCCCATTTCACACTATCAGGCATTACATCTCCAAAAAATGCTAACGAATCAATTAAATTTATAAGTGGTGAATTTATTCTTGCTTTTCCATTCACAGAAATTGCTGACTGTGTACCTGTATTCTTTACTCCTATTGCAAGACTAATATTTTCACCAGGATTTATTCTTCCATCGCCATTTTCATCAAATATGATGTGACCATAATAAGTTATATATGGAACAGGAATCTGTGTAACATAGACTTCGCCTTCCCATGGAAGATAATTGAATTTTGTAACTGTTAAATACAAAGTGCATGGAGGAAGCTGCGGGATATCAAATGTGACCTTACCCTGTTGATCTGTTTCACCAACAAGATATATTAAATCATTTTTATGGCTTATACATACCCTTGCTTTATAAACAGGTAAAAGGGCACCTGATTCTTTAACATTTACTTCAAACTGCAATGGTGATTGAATTGGATTCTGATAACTTACAATAAAAGATTTTGGTGCTTTTGTCCAGATGTTTAATTCAGGGTCACCAAGAAGTTGCCATGATCTTACTTCACTTACACTACCTGTTGAATCATAAACCTGCTTCTTGCCCGCCTTTAATGCTTCTCCAAGAACATACACTGAATCCCTGTATATCTTCTTAAAAAATCCCCTTACAAATGCACTCCTTAAATATGCACCATTTGTAATAACAGTTGTGGTTCCAAGAAATGCAACTGCACCTGTTAAATTTGAAACACTTCCTGCTCTTAGCCATGCTTCACCTGCATACTCATAACCTGCTGCCATTGCAATAGTCTGACATGTACCACTTACAACAATTGGAAGTTTTTTATTATTTGATGTACTATAAGGATTAACATCAAATGGAGAATACCAGTTCTCAACTCCTGTGCCTCTATAAACTACAAATTCCCTTCCCTCATTAACACAGTTTATAACAGTTTGAGCATTATGACCATAATCATTCCTTAAACTGTCTATCTTTGTATATCCATATTGAATCCAGAAATTTCTGACTATCCTTGTGTCTCTAAAATAAATCGTGTCATCAGCATCATAATCCCTTCTAACAATTGTTGTTCCCCTTATATACCAGTCAGGATTTAAAAGAACATCTTTTTCAAAGGAAAGTATTTTTTGAACCATCATTTCTGCTTCTGTGGTAGTTCGACAAGGCAAACGACCAACTGCTATTTCAGGAAGTGCATTCCCTGTTATATCTGAATAATAATGGTCATGACCCTGATACTGCGGACTTTGTTCCCCATAAGGATGGGTTGGAACATATTCTACTGCCCCAAAAATTAAAACATATTCTGGTTTTATCTGCCATGAATTATAAGCATTAACTATGTAATTCTTTATTGCAGTGTATGTGCTTCCTATTTCTGATAGTTTAACAACTTTTGAAGGAACACCCTTTTTATGTTTCCATTTTGCGAGGGTAAGTGCCTGGTTATAAAAATTATCATGAGTTATAATCAAATATTTTGCGCCGTTTATCTGTGCAAAGGAAAATTTACATAAAATTAAGAATACCAAAAACTTTTTCATAATATTCCTCCCTGTTCATTTAAAATAAATAATTTTTTTAATTATAATGTCTTTTTTCTCAAAAATCAAGTAAAATATCCCGCTTTTCTTTAAAATCTTTCTGTTGATATTTAAAAATTTCAAATCTTCTTTACTCTCAAAAATTTTTCTTCCTGTTACATCAATTATTTTTATTTTAAAATTTTCTGGAAGGTCTAAATTATAAGAATTCTTTATGATTGAAGGAACAAAAATTAATTTTCCAAACTCTTTTTTATTTTCTCTTATACTTATCTGGGGCTTTTCAGGAATTATAAGAAGGGCTCTCCCATCTTTTATTTCAGGAATCCCATCTTTTCTTTTATTATTAAATGAAACCTCTATCCCATCATAACCTTCAGGAGATTCAAAACCTATTGTTGAATAATTAAAAGTTGAATCATCATCTTTAATTTTTAAATACTGAATTTTTATAATACCATCACCTGTTTGTGTTGGATAATAATCTGGGTCATATAAAATTATCTCAAATGAAACAAGGTCACCCGGTGTATGGTTTTGATAATCGTGTATATGCTGGAGCCTGCTCCACTCTATTATAAATAAATGATTTTGAATATCATTATATATAAAAATATCCCTGCTTGAATCAGTTATTTCTGGATCAAGATCATCCCAGAAAGGTGCAACAAAACCATCAGGAAGCGTTTTTGCAGGAACAGGCCAGTTATATGGATCTGAAATATAAGATTCTCCAAAGATTATATATCCATTATCGGATACTGAAATTTTGTTATAATTAATTCCAAAATATTTGAAATCAAAAGGCAGAAGAACTATTTTTATTGTATCATTTTTCATATTTAATTGAATTCCATTACCACCAAAGGCAGGGTCAATTTCTACCCATGAAAAATCAGGCTTATTTAAAAATAAAGTATCTTTATCATCAAGAACATAGTATCCATATTTTGATGGACCAGTTGCATTTAAAGGATTTGGTGCACATATTTTTAAATTAAAATAAGTTTTTCCATCTCCTTCATTTTCTGTATTCCAGAAAATTTCAAAGGGAATTTTTTCACCAGGAAAGGCATTTTGAGAGACTTTTATGACAAATGGATTTTGATAATTTGAAGAAACAGAATCAGGATATATATTTCCAAAATTTGAAGTTGAATCTAAAATTGTTATCTTCTGGCTCTGTGTTCTTAAAACTGCGCTAACATTTAAACCTTTAAAATTACCAACATTTTTTAAATTTAAAACAAGATATTCAGTGTCTCCTGGCTCAGGATAAAAATCTTCATCAATTACATAAAAACTATCAACCTTAAACTTTGGAGCATAAATTTTAGACTTTATATAATGGAACCAGTTCCCTTCATTTGAAGTAATATTTAATTTAAGATTTGTTTCATGATGCAAAGTACAGGAAGGTAAAATACTGAATTTAAATGAAGCATTCTTTATCTCTCCTGAAATAAAATTTCCAAGTGATTTTAATGTATCAATTAAATTTATAAACTGATCAGAAGAAGATAATTTTGCAATAACATTGTTTACATTCTGTGAACCATAATTCTTAAACGAAACATTTAATTTTATAATTTCAGAAGGTGTTAAAAGGGAATCTGAATGTCCAATAGAGTCTGAAAAGGAAAAATTTTCTATCCCTATATGATAATTCGTTCCTTCAACAGGAATATTTATAATTTGAGGATAAACATTAAATCCTCTAACTGTTATATAAAGAGTTCCTGAAGATAAAGGTTTAAAATTTAAAAGGGCATTCCCATTTTCATCTGTTAATGAAAAATCTCTTGCCTCATTTTCTTTATAGGCACTTACCCATACATCCTTTAAGGGAATACCATTTCTTTTAACATTCACATTTATAGATGATGAACCGACAGGTAAAGAAGAGGGTAAACTCACTTCCACACTTTTTGGAACTCCTTTATATAAAATTAAAGAAGGGTCTCCAAGTATATTATATGTATGAAAATAAAAACCAATACCTGAATCAGGATCAGGTTGATTTGGGAGATGAGATATTAAATTTAACTTTGCATTGAGTAAAAGAGAAGAAATTGAAGGAAAATATTCTTCTGCATAACTTTTATAAAATAGTTCATCAAGGGCATTGTTTTCCTTTGTATGTGTCCCCCCTGAACCTGCTCCTATGAATATTATACCTCCTTTTGGATTTGATGCAGTTCCTGCCCTTATCCATTTTTCACCAAGACACATAGGAGCATTATCATGGAAAGCACCTGTTAAACAGACAAAACTTGTGATTATTGGAAGTTTAAATCCATTTGAAAGGTTATCAATATCTAAATATGTAAATAGGGGGTAAATCCATCTCTTTGATTCAGCATCACCACCTCTATAATTTATAAATAAAACTCCATTATTACATGAAGAAGTAATTGGCGGAACACCGTTTGATGTTGGTGGATAAAAGACTGTATCAATTTCTTTAAAATAATTTTTATTTAATAGAAATTCTCTTATCCATTTTTTAACTTTTTTTGGTGTCCATACATTTTGAGGATAACGGGCACCTATAAAAAGAGCCCTTTTAAACCATAACGTATCAGAAACATAAGGATTTTTTTCATAATTCAAAACTTTTGACAAATATGTTAATAGTTCACCAGCATTTGAAACACTTATTCTTCCAATTAAAATATCAGGAATATAATCTTCATCAATTGTTACAAATTTATTATCTGTTATCGCCCATGGAGAGCCATAAAAGGGCGAAATTAAATCAACATCTCCAACAAGTAAAACATTTGATAATGGGAAATTATAATATTTTTTATCGTTTGGGGAGGTTCACCACCTGAAATTATTTCTGTATAAACTTTATAACCGCACATTTTTTTCCATAATATAAAATCATTCATATAGGATAAAAAATTTGAATTTGTTATTATTAAAAATCCTTGCGTTTTTGCTTTTGCATTTACCATACCCATTTTTTTATAAAAAGGATAAAGTGAAAGAGGAACTATTTTCTCTTCAAAAATTAGATTCTCTTTTTTTTCTTCTTCAAGAAAAACATATATATCCCTTAATTTTCCAATATATTTGCCCCCATGAGTATATTCCTTTTTAAAGGAGAGAAATTTTGAATTTGTTAGGATTAAAAGAATAATAAAAATATTCATTCTGCCTCCTTTGACAAAACAATTATCCCTTTATCTCTATCTGCAACAAAAATATAATCTTCATTTATTTCAACATCATAAGCATAAGATGTTTTATAAACTGCGTAAATTTCTGGCTTATTTATCTCTTTAACATCAACCCCAAATATACCTGCACTTCCGCATGCAACATAAACCATATTTTCTGAAACCTTAACTTTCTGAGAATAACCAGGTAACGAAATTTTTGAAACAATAAAGGGATTTTCTACATCAGTTATATCAATTATTACAAGACCACCATATCCATCAGCAACAAATATTTTATTATTCTTAACAAATAAATCTCTTGCATTGTTCGGTGTATCTATCCAGGAAACTATTGCCTCTGAATCAGGAACATCCGGAATAAGGGAAGGAAATATAACAACTCCCATCTGTTCACAGGCAAGATATACATAATCCTCATCAGAAAATATTCCTCTTACTTTTCCTGGTGGATGATATCTCTTTGCAAAGGAAAGATAATAAGGAAGTCCTGAAAGGTCTTCAATGTAATACCAGTAACCTGATGCAACATAAAGATAATGGGTATCCTGGGGAGGAATTGAAAGGTCATAGGCATAGGCAAGTCCTTCATCACTTGTTATAAATACTGGATTTTTTAAATCTCTTATATCATAAGCCCATATTCCTTTTCTATTTATATCATCAAAACCTAAAAAGGCAAAAGAATCTTTTACACATACACTCCTTGCATTATATCCTGTTTCTTTCTGTGAAATAAACTTTATTGAATCAGGAAGATAAGAAATATTTAAAATGACAAGCCCCCCCTGCCCATCTGCAACAAACAATAAAGAATCTTTTAAAAAAAGACCCTGTGCATAACCTTTTAATGGATATTC
>JBDRZF010000031.1:6245-8571 GCA_039803805.1 Caldifarciminota bacterium | reverse complement strand
AAAAATTGGTTGAACTCAGCAAACTTAAAAAGGGTATTTATTTTATAAGGATAAATGAAAAGAGTTATAAAGTTATAAATTTAAAATAGGGGGGATTATGAAATTTATCTTAATATTGGTTATTCTTGATTTAAAAATAATGCCATCTTTAAGGGAAATATTGAACAATTCTGGAAAAGATGAAAAAATACCTGTTATTGTCCATATGAGGGAAAAACCTGATTATGAAAGAATTAAAAATTTTCCAGAAAAAGAATATGTTGAATTTATAAAGAAATTTTCTGAAAATTCACAAAAGGATATTTTAAATTATTTAAAAAATTTTTCTGATAGAATTGAAGAAATCAAAAATTTCTGGATATTCAATGGATTTTATTTAAAAGCAACAAAAGATGTAATAGAAGCAATTGCTGAAAGAGAGGATGTTGAATACATAATTGAAGATTTTTCAATTGAAATTGAAAAACCGTTTCCTTCAAATAAAATACTTACACCTGAATGGAATATTATAAAAGTTAAAGCGGATTCATGCTGGATGGAAGGATATACTGGTGAAGGGATAATAGTGGGTGATCTTTCATCAGGAGTGGATACGTCTCATCCAGCATTAAGGGGTAAATTTGAAGGACACTGGTATGATGCAGTTAATGGGTTGCCATACCCCTATGATGATTTGTATATAGGAACTTTTGGTGCAGGAGTAATTTTAGGAGGTGATGGTTTCGGACCTTTTGAATATGATATTGGAATTGCACCAGATGCAAAATTTGTTGCATGCAAAATGTGTAACCAATACGGTTCCTGTTATACTAGTTGGGTTCATTTGAGTTTTCAAAAAATTGCTGAGTGGAAGTCAGAAGGTGTTAATATAAGGGCAATCAATGTTCCACTTGCGAGTAATCCTACATCTCTTGAATTCTGGCAGGATTGTCTGAATTTAAAAAATCTTGGAATAATAAGTGTATTCAGGATTGGCAATGGAGAACCTACCCCTGGTTCAGCCTCAGCACCCGGTAATTATCCGATTGTTATAGGGGTGGGTGCAACTGATATAAATGATAATATAGCCTCATTTTCGCAAAGGGGACCTGCTCCAAATCAATATCCATGGAATAATCCAGTATATTGGCCAAGACCTGACTGGAATTTAACAAAGCCTGATATTTCGGCTCCTGGGGTTAATGTAAAATCATCAATGCCGGGTGGTGGCTATGGAACATTTTCAGGAACTGGTATGGCAACACCACATATAACAGGAGCAATTGCAATTTTACTCAGTAAAAATCCTTATTTAAACTTTTATGAAATTTATCAAATTTTAACTGATTATGCATATCATCCACCTCAGGGACAGCCCTATCCAAATAATAACTATGGATGGGGAAGACTGGATATTTATAAGGCATTAAAAAATACACCTTACCCGAATCTACCTTTTATATTTATTGAATCTCATTTATTAGAAGATGAAAATGGAAATGGAATATGGGAACCTGGTGAAAGTGCTTCTATAATTTTAACTTTAAAAAATACAGGGGCTGACGCAAATAATGTAAATGGAATTTTGAGAACAAATTCTAATTATATAACTATTCAGGATTCAATATCAAATTTTGGAAATATTTTACATAATGGCACAGGAAATAACTCATCTGACCCTTATATTGTTATTGCCTCTCAAAATGCTCCACAGGGCGGGGTTTTATTTGAAATATTCATAACTGCTGATAACGGATACTCAAAAATAGATTCTTTTATAGAAATAATCGGACCTGCAGGACAGGATTTTGTTGACCATAACTGCGGAAATATTTTATTAACAGTAACAAAATGGGGATCAATTGGCTATTTAGCATCTACACAGGCACAAGGAAATGGATGCAAATATCCAATAACAGATACAACAAAGAGGCTTTTCTATGGTGGATTTGCAATAGGAACTCAAATGCCCTATGTAATTGATAGATATTATGAAGCAAACGGAATAGATGATGATGACTGGAAAGAAACAGCACAAAAGGTTTGGATGAACGAACCTTATCCTCCTTTTTCTGAATATTCAGTGGCAAAATACTCTGATTCACTCGGTGAACAAATTAAGGGAATTATATGTAAACAAAGGGGATATGCATGGAATGATCCAGATGGGGATGATTTTATAATTCTTGAATTTGTTTTAAAAAATTGTGGAATAGAAAATATTACAGGACTTTATGCAGGTATCTTCCTTGACTGGGACATAAGTACCTCAACATATTTTGATTCTGGGTCAGTTGATGGAATAAGAAAAATGGCATACCAGTATTATGGAAATATTTATATTGGC
>JBDRZF010000031.1:3444-6235 GCA_039803805.1 Caldifarciminota bacterium | reverse complement strand
TCTGCAATATTAAATCCACAAAGGACAAGTCCGCTTGTAAGAAATTATACAATGATAAGGAATGACCAGTATGTATATCCTTATAATGGACTTCCTGATTCAATAGAAATAAAGTTTTTGAATGGAACAATTTTCTATGGCGGAGGGGGTCCTACTGACTATTCAACATGCGTATCTGCTGGTCCATTTGATATACCTGTTTCTGATTCAGTAATTGTTGCATTTGCAATCGCTGGTGGAATAGGTATAGAAGAACTGAGAAAAAATGTTGATACTGCCTATGCAAGATACTGGGGATTTGTTGAGAAAAAAGAATCAGAATTAAAAAGAAAAAATATATTTGTGCCTGTTTTTTGTAAGAGATTGATCATGGATAAAAACGCTACATTGAAAATATATAACATTCTCGGTCAGAGAATAAAGGTTGAAAAAATTTCTAATGATAAAAAATTGGTTGAACTCAGCAAACTTAAAAAGGGTATTTATTTTATAAGGATAAATGAAAAGAGTTATAAATCTATTATAATAAAGTAAATCTTTGAAAAAATCTTTTTTTATCTTTTATAATTAATTCTTTTTAAGGAGGAAATATGAAATTTATAATCATAGGTATTTTGTTTTTTCAGGAACCAAAATATTACATCTTTGACCCACTGAATAAGGGGATTGAAAAATTGAATGTAAGACTCGTTAAAAAAATTTCTGAAAACCTTTATCTTGTTGAAGGTGAAATAAAAGGAGATATCCATTTTTATGAAATTGCTCCTTATTTAGAGGAAAAGAAACCAAAATTCAATTTTTATTCTCTGCCAGATTTAAGATATAACCCAATAATAGATTCATTTGTTCAAAGGGTTAATGTTGATAGCATATATAATTTTCTTTATAGAATGCAGAATTTTAGAACAAGATTTTCCTATGCTGATTCGTGCAGAAAAGCAGAGGAATGGGCTTATAATAAATTTTCATCATGGGGATATGATACTAAATTTTTCCCTTATTCATTTCAGGGAAATGTATGGAGGAATGTTGTTGCAACAAAATGGGGGATAGATTCAAATGACATATTCTGTGTTATTGCTCATCTTGATTGCACATCTGAAAATCCATATCTACTTGCACCTGGTGCTGATGATAATGGTTCTGGAAGTGCAGTAGTTTTAGAATGTGCAAGAGTTTTAAAAGATTTAAATACACCTCACACATTTAGATTTATACTTTTTACAGGTGAAGAACAGGGACTTATAGGTTCAAGTTATTATGCAGAATATGCTGATACCATAGATATGCCTTTAAGGGCTGTTTTAAATTATGATATGGTTGGATATACTGATGATTCAAATCTTGATGTTAGTATAATGACAAACCAGTATTTTACATGGCTTGTTGATTATCAAAAGGCAATGGCTGATACATATACAAATCTTATAGTTTATCCTTCTTATAGCACAAGCCCTGGTTCTGATCACTGGCCATTTTTAGCAAGGGGTTTTCCTACAAGTTGGACAATTGAATATGCAGGCTCCCACTGGTATCCTTATTATCATACAACAAATGATACTGTTGGAAATTTAAATCCTGATTTGATGAGAGAAGTGACAAAGATGACGGTTGCTTCAATGGCAGGATTTGGAATATATCCTGTTTCTCCAAGGGGAATAGAGGTTTTAGACCCTGGAACAGGTGATTCGCTTGTTATAAGATGGCTTCCGAATCCAGAACCTGATATTATTGGTTATATAATTTATATGGGGATTTCTTCTGGAAATTATACTGATACTTTCATTTTAGGAAATGTAACAGAAATAGGGATTGGAAATCTGCAGGAAGGAACAACATATTATTTTAGATTAAGGGCATTTAATAATTACGGAATTGGTTTTGCTTCAAAGGAATTTCAGGGAACACCCTTATCCATTCCAAGAAAACCATTTATAAGAGTTGAGCCTGATTCTTTCAGCATATTTGTTAAATTTAAAAACAATGAACTTGATATTTCAGGTTATAATTTATATAAGGCAATTTATCCTGATACAAATTTTGAAAGAATTTTAGAACTTACAAATGACACAATTTATTATGATTTTAATGTAATCTCTGGAGCAAGATACTGGTATTATGCAGAGGCAATTGATATTGATTCTAATGTTTCAGTTCCATCAGAGACACTTTCAGCAGTTCCTGTTACACTTGACATGGGAATTTTAATCGTTGATGAAACAAGGAATGGTAATGGTAATCCTGGATTTCCAAATGATGAACAGGTTGATGCCTTTTATGATTCTTTAATCTCTGATATCCCTCATTCAAAAGTTGATTATGATTCTCTTGGAGGTTTTAATTTATCTGATTTTGCACCTTATGAGATATTGATAATACATGCTGACGATTATTTACAGCAAAAGGCAAATACATATATAAATGATTTGTATAAGTATATTCAATTTGGAGGAAAGGTTATATTCTCTGGATGGGAATTAATCAAAGGAATAGTTGGTAATAATTATCCATATTACTTTGGGCAGAATCATCCAATAAATCAGATTTTTGGAATAAAAGAGTGTTATAAAAGTCCAAATAATGATTTCATACAAGGGATTGGTCTTTTTGATTATCCTGATTTGTATGTAAATGCACAAAAACTTCCCTCCTTTGCAAATGGAAGACTTTACAGGGTTGAATCATATAATCTTTCAAATTCTTTACCAATTTACCTTTTTGATTCTTATTCAAATGACCCTCAATTTGAAGGGAAACCATGTGCTTCAAAAAAGGGAAATGTTATAATACT
>JBDRZF010000031.1:0-3434 GCA_039803805.1 Caldifarciminota bacterium | reverse complement strand
GGGGTACGCCCTTTATTTTATTAAAACTCAAAATGCAAAAGAATTCATTCATAAAGCACTTATTGATTTTGGATATATAAAGGTTCTTGAAAAAGAAATTTCAAAGAATAAAATTTTCCTTCCAGCAATTTCAAAAAAACCATTTGTTGAATTTTCTGTATCAAAAAAAGAAGAGGTTGAAATAATTATTTTTGATGTATCAGGAAGAAAGATATTTTATAAAAAGGGGAATTTTGAAACTGGAAATCATAAAGTTGATTTGAAGATAGAAAAAAGCGGTGTTTATTTTCTTAAAATAAAAACAAAGGAATTTGAAAGACTTTTAAAATTTATAAAAATTTAGGAGGGAAAAATGAAAGAGTTAATTAAAGAAGGGGAAAGGATACTTTTATTTGTTATTGATGGAATTGGCGGTCTTCCAAAGGATGGAAAAACTGAACTTGAAAAAGCAAATACACCAAATCTTGATAAACTTGCAGAGAAAAGTGTTCTTGGTCTTTTAGAACCAATGCCCCCAGGAATTACACCTGGAAGTGGCCCTGCCCATCTTTCTATATTTGGATATGACCCTTTGAAATATAATATTGGAAGGGGAGTTCTTGAAGCGCTTGGAGGAGGTATTCCTCTTACAAGGGATGACCTTGCAATAAGGGGTAATTTTTGCACAATAGATAAGGATGGAATAATAATTGATAGAAGGGCTGGAAGAATAGAAACAGAAGAATGTGAAAGGCTTGTTAAAAAGATTTCTGAAAGAATAAAGGAAATTGAAGGAATTAAGATAAGTTTTTATCCTGGAAAAGAACACAGATTTGTTATTGTTTTAAGAGGTAAGGGAATTTCTGATAAGATTAAAGAAACCGACCCACAAAAAGAAGGGATTAAACCTTATCCACCTGAGCCTGTTGAAAAAGAGGCAGAATTGACTTCAAGAGTTTTAAGTAAGATGCTTGAAGAAATAAAAAATATTTTGAAGGATGAAAAGGCAAATTTTATTTTAATGAGAGGATATGCAAAATCACCAGAGATTGAAACATTTTATGAAAAATATTCTTTAAAGGCACTTGGAATTGCCTATTATCCAATGTATAGGGGGCTTGCAAGGCTTGTTGGAATGGATGTTGCTGATTCAAAGAGTTTTGAAGAAAGTATTGAAATTTTAAAAGAAAAACATAAGGAATACGATTTTGTATATCTGCATTTTAAAGAAACTGATAAGGCTGGTGAGGATGGTGATTTTGAAAAGAAGGTTAAAGAGATTGAAAGGGTTGATAAATATATACCTGAGATTTTAAAATGTGATTTTAAAGTAATTGCAATTACAGGGGATCATTCAACACCGTGGAAACTTAAATCCCATTCATGGCATCCCTGTCCTTTACTTTTATATTCTGAATATGCAGGTGTTGATGACACAAAAAGGTTTACTGAAAGGGAAGCAATAAAGGGTTATTTAGGAAAGATTAAGGGATGGGAATTGATGCCAATTTTACTTGCAAATGCTAAAAGGCTTTTAAAATACGGAGCATAATATGAAAGCATTAATAAGTGTTTATGATAAAAAGGGAATTGAAAATATTTCAAGATTTTTAAAAGAAAAGGGATGGGATTTGTTTGCATCTTCTGGAACATTAAAATACCTTCTTGAAAAAGGGATTAAGGCTTATCCCTTATCCTCTCTTGGTGTTGAAACAGAAGGAATTATTGGTGGAAGAATAAAGACAATCCATCCAAGGATTTTTGAAAGGATACTTGCAAGAGAAGAAGATGAAGTTGAGGTTTTTTCTTTGATAATTGTTAATTTATACCCTTTTGAAGAGGTTTTAAAAAAAGGGGCATCTGAAGAGGAAATAATTGAGAATATAGATATTGGCGGGGTTGCACTCATAAGGGCAGGAGTTAAAAATTATAAAAGGGTATGTGTTATAGTTGATCCATCTGATTATGAAAGAGTTGTTGAAATTTTAAAAGAGAAAAATGAAATTCCTCTTGAAGAAAGAATAAGATTTGCAAAAAAGGCTATTCTTTATACTGCCTATTATGACAGTTTAATATATAAATTCTTTTCAGAAAAACTGCCATTTGAATTTGATGATAAAATAGTTTTATCAGGTAAAAAAATATATGATTTAAGATATGGGGAAAATCCCCATCAAAAAGGAGCGGTTTATTCTTTCTTTGTTTCTAATTTAAACATTTTACATGGCAAAACCCTTTCCTATAACAATTTACTTGATATAGAAACTGCTTTTAGCCTTACCTCTGAATTTGAAGAACCTGCCTGTGCAATAATAAAGCATACATCACCCTGTGGTGTTGCCTGTGGTGAAAGTATTGAAGAAGCCTTTGAAAGGGCATACCTATCTGACCCAATATCTGCATTTGGTGGAATTGTTGGGATAAATAAGAAATGCACAAAAAATCTTGCAGAAGAGATTAGAGAGTATTATCTTGAAGCAGTTGTTGCACCTGATTTTGAAGAAGAAGCATTAAAAATTTTAAAAGAAAAAAAGAATTTGAGAATTTTAAAAATTGATTTTAAAAATTATAATTATCATTTCAGGGAATGCATGGGATTAATTCTTTACCAGGAAAAGGATTTAAAGACTTCAATTCCCTCTGAATGGGAACTCGTGTCCTGGAGAAAACCAAAAGAAGAAGAGATTGAGGATTTGCTTTTTGCATGGAAGGTTGTAAAATATGTGAAATCAAATGCAATTGTTATTGCAAAGGCAAAAAGAACAATTGGAATAGGAGGAGGACAAGCATCAAGGGTTGGAGCAGTTGAAATTGCAATAAATAAGGCAAGGAGTTTCGGAGTTGAGATATCTGGTGGTGTTTTAGCATCTGATGCCTTTTTCCCCTTTAGAGATTCAATAAAGATTGCAGGAGAAAATGGAATTACCGCTATTGTTGCTCCTTCTGGCTCTGTAAGGGACAAAGAAGTTATTGAAGAAGCAGAAGCACAGGGAATAAGTTTATTCTTTACAAAGGAAAGACATTTCAGACATTGAAAACATTTAAAATAATAAGATATATTTTTGGGCCTCTTGATGTGAACACATATTTAATAGGCGATGATGAATCAGGTGAATGTTATTGCATAGACCCTGGTGGTGAACCTGATTTGATTTTAGAGGATTTAGAAGAAAAAAAATGGAAATTGAAAGGAATACTTCTAACGCACGGACATTTTGATCATGTTGCAGGGACAGGAAATTTGAAAGAAAAAATAGATGTTCCTGTTTATCTTCATAGAAAGGATTTAGAAATTTATAAAAGGGCTCCTGACTCAATGTTTAAATGGACTGGTCTTACAATCAATAATTTACCTGATATAGATTTTTATCTTGAAGAAAATCAAGAAATTCATATTGGTGATAAAGCACTTGTTGTTATACATACACCTGGTCATACACCCGGAAGTGTTTGTT
>JBDRZF010000030.1:0-8726 GCA_039803805.1 Caldifarciminota bacterium | reverse complement strand
AAGAACTATTCCAAATGTTTCTCCACCTAAACTCGGTGCAACATATAAATCGCATGTTCTATAATATTCTGGTAATTTATCGGGCTTTACAAATCCTTCAAAAAAAATTTTTTCTTTTAATTTTTCAGAAACCATCTTCTTATATTTTTCTTCTTCTATTCCTTTTCCAACAACTATTAAAATTGCTGGAATTTTATCATGAATCAATTCAAAGGCTTTCAAAAGGACAGGGAAACCCTTTCTTGGTTCAAGCCTTCCAACATAAAGAATTTTGAATTCATATTTTAAAAATTTATCAATTTTTTTTCCTTCTGGTGAAAACCTTTTTGTATCTATTCCATTTGGTATTATCTCATATTTCTCTTTATAGGGAAAATATGGATAAAGTTCATCAAATGCCTTTTTTGAAACACATATTGCCTTATGAAGTTTTTTAAAATGATTTTTAAAGAAATACTTTGCAAATTTATAAAAATTATAGCCATAAAAGGCTGTATGAAATGTTGCAACATTTATACTTTTTGAAAAATGTAATGCTAAAAAAGGCAAATTTATTGCAAGTGGACCATGGGTATGGATAACATCAAACTTGTTTTCTCTTATAAATTCTTTAACTTCAAAAGGCAGTTTTAAAGAAAATGTCACTGTAACTTCTGCTTGATTTGATTTGAATCTATAAACTTTACCAACCCTTTTAACATATTCTTCATTTTTTTCATCACCATATCTTCCTGTTAATATATAAACTTTATGTCCTCTTTTTCTCAAAGAAAGACTTAAATGGTGCATATGCTCTGCAACACCACTTGGAAATGGATAATAGGCATCTGATACCTGAAGTATTTTTAATTTCATGAAGGTTCTTTATTCAAAAATTTATAAACTTCTTCAATTAAATAAAAGGAGCCTGTAACGCAAACATCTTTTTTAAAAAAATATTTTTCAAAAATTTTAAAAGGCTCATCATTTTTATCATAAACATTTATTCCAAATTTATTAAATTCCTTTTCTAAAAATTCTGGATGAATTGCTCTTGGATTTCTTGATTTTGTTATTGCATAATCATAATTAAATCTTTTTAAAACCCATAAAATTCTTTTTAAATTCTTATCCTTATTTGTTCCAAAAATTATTAAAAATCTTTTTTCAGGATAATAAATTTTTAAATTATTTAAAAAAGTGTAAAGGGAAAGTGAATTATGGGCACAATCTGTTATTATTAATGGATTTTCATTCAATATATCAAATCTTCCAGAAATTTTAAAATCTTTAAAATAAAAATTTTCAAAACCCATTAAAACTGCACAGGATGAAGCAAGAATTATATTGTAAACATTAAAATCACCTTTTAAAATCCTTTTTATTCTATAATTTTTTGAGTTGAATTTTAAAAATATTTCCTTATCATTCATTTCAAAGGGGATATCCTTTCCAATGAAATATAAATCTGCCTTTTTTTTAATACATTCCTCTTCAATAATTTTTTTAACTTTTTTCCTCTGTGGAAGGGAAATTACAATATTTTTTTCTTTTATTATACCTGCCTTTTCCCATGCAATTTTTTTAATATCATTCCCGAGTGTCTTTTCATGATCATAATCAATCTTTGTAATAAGTGTTATCTTTTGATCCAGAGCATTTGTGCAGTCAAGCCTTCCCCCAAGTCCTGCCTCAAAGATATTTATTTCATTATCTTTATCCTTAAAGTATTTGAAGGCAATTGTTGTAAGGGCTTCAAAAAATGTTAATCTTTTGATATTTTCTTTTGATTTTATGAATTCAATACCTTCTGCAAGTTCCTCTTCCCTTATCTTTTCAAACCCTATCCTTATTCTTTCCTTTACATCAAGAATATGAGGCGATGTATAAAGACCAACTCTTTTATTCAAACTTAAAAAAATTGAAGTTAATAAAAAAGCAGTTGTTCCTTTCCCTTTTGTTCCAACAATAGATATGGGAAAATTTAAATCATACTGGGGATTATTTATTTTACTTAAAAATTCCATATACCCTTTAAAATCATATTCACCCTTTGGCATTTCCCTTTCATAATTCACAAGAGAGTAAAGATAATCAATTGCTTCTTTATGATTCATAGGATAAAAAAGGAAATTATTGAAAGAAATAAAGTATAAAAAGAAAAATAATGGAACTTTTTAATTTTTAAAATTTTATCAAGAACATAAAGGGAAAAAAGAGAAGCAAAAAAAGTAATTAAAAAACCAATAATATTTTCAAAATTTAAATTTATATTTTCAAATTCAAGAAGTCCACTTCCCAAAATAAGGGGAAGACCCATTAAAAAGGAAAACTCAAAGGCTTCTTTTCTATTGCATCTTAAAATTAAACCAGTTGATATTGTTGTTCCTGACCTTGAAATTCCCGGGAAAATTGAAAGTATTTGAAAAATACCTATAAGGAGTGCCTTTTTTATATCAACTCTTTCATTCCCCCTTTCCCTTGCAAAAAAAAGGATTATTGAATTTATTAAAAAAAATAAAAATAAATAGGAAGGAAAATCAAAAAATATTTCAAAAAATCTTTTAAAAAGAAAACCTACTACACCTGCCGGAATTATCCCTATTATTACTTCTTTATAATAATTTTTATAAAAATTTAAAATTCTTTTTGAAAAATAAAAAACTATTGCAAGAGATGTTGAAACATGAAGAAGGACTTCCAAACCTATTCCTTTAGGATTATATTTCAATATATTCTCAAAAAAAACAAGGTGACCTGAACTTGAAACTGGTAAAAACTCTGTTAATCCTTGAATTAAAGATAAGATTATGATTTTTATCATTTGATTTCAATCTTAGCAAAATAACTCAAACTCAGGCATCCAATTAATCTTTCTTCATGATAAATAATTTTTTCAAATAATTCTTTATCTAAATTAAAAGGAGTATTAAAAACATTTACATCTTTTTCAGAAACTATCCCTTTTATATCACCTATTAATAGATAAAGTGGTTTTTTTTCAATTTCAGCAAGAACATAATTTTTAATTTCAGGAGTTTTTATATTAAGAATTTTTGAAATATCAACAATGGGAACTATATTCTTTTTAAATCTTGCAAATCCAACAATATGATCAGGAAGACCTTCAGAAGTTATTATTTCTATCTTTGAATAAATTTCCTTTATCTTTTTTAAAGGTAAAGCATAAAATTCTTTATCTATTTCAAAAATTAAATATTCTTTCTCTTTTATCTCTTCCTTTTTTTCAGTAGTTCCAATTTCTTTAAATTCTTCAATTTCCTTCTCAATCTTTTCCTCTTTCATCTTTAATTCTTCTTTCTTTTCTTCTTTATCTTTTTTCAAAATATCTATGAATTTATCAAATCTAAGTTTTTCAATCATAATTCAAGAATTTGAATTTCCTCATTTGTATAAATACATAATCTTGCTGCTATTTTTAAACTTTCAATAACAATATCCCTTGCAGAAAGATTTGTATGTTTTAAAAGAGCAAGAGCAGCAGCATATGCATATGGACCACCAGAACCAATTGCAGCAACATTTTCCTCTGGCTCTAAAACTTCTCCATTTCCTGAAACCATCAATATTTTTTCCTTATTTAAAACAACCATTATTGCTTCAAGTCTCCTTAAAAATTTATCAGTTCTCCATTCCTTTGCAAAATTTACACATGCTTTAACTAAATCGCCCTTTGCATCTTCAATTTTTCTTTCAAGATTCTCAAATAAGGCAAAAGCATCAGCCACAGCACCTGCAAAACCTGCAAGAACCTGACCTTTATAAAGTTTAAATATTTTTTGCGCCTTATGCTTAACAATTGTTTCGCCCATTGTTACCTGACCATCTGCTCCTATACATCCCTTCCCATCCTTTAAAACTCCTATAACTGTTGTTGCTTTCATGATATTAAATTATAAATTAACTTATATTTTACTTACAAATATTATTTACTTTATAATTTTTAAATGATTAAAAGGGAATTCAAAAGATTCTGTGTAATAATTTCAGGACCAACTGGAAGTGGTAAAACAACTATTTGTAAAAAACTTTTAGAAGGGAATGACGAATTTTTTTATTCAATTTCATGCACCACAAGAAAAAAAAGGGAAAATGAAATAAATGGAGAAGATTATTATTTTGTTTCAAAAGAAGAATTTGAAAAAATGATTAAAGAAGATAAATTCCTTGAATATGCAAAAATATATAATGAATACTATGGAACACCAAAAGAACCTGTATTTGAAAATTTAAAAAATGGGAAAATTGTGATAATGGATATAGATTTTCAAGGAAAAAGAAAAATTCAAGAAAAAATGAAAGATATTGTTTCAATATATTTATTGCCACCATCAATTGAAGAACTCAAAAAAAGAATAGAAAAAAGGGAAAAAGATAAGGAAAATTTTTTAAAAAGATTTAAAGAAGCATTAAGAGAAATTGATTTATGGATAGATTATGATTATGTGGTTATAAATGATGAAATTGAAAGGGCGATTTATGAAATAAAGACAATAATAGAGGCTGAAAAACTTAAAAGAGAAAGGCTTATAATTGAAAAGGAGGAAAGATGATAGAAAGATATACACCTAAAGATTTTAAAAATTTTTTTTCAGATGAAGAAAGGTTTAAAATTTATTTAAAAATAGAAATATTAAATCTTGAAGCACTCTCAAAAAAGGGAATTTTAAAGAAAGAAATAGTAGAAAGAATAAAAAATAAAGTAAGAATAGATGTGGAAGATATTAAAAAAAGAGAGGAAGTTTTAAAACATGATGTAATTGCCTTTATTGAGTCTTGTACGAAAAATTTAAATGATGAAGAAAAAAGATTTTTTCATTTTGGCTTAACATCTTCTGATGTTGTTGATACTGCCTTTTCATATATGCTTAAAGAGGGAATTGAAAAAGTTATTGAAAGACATAAAAATTATTTAAAAAATTTAAAGGAAATTTCAGAGAAATATAAATATTTACCACAAATTGGTAGGACCCATGGAATGCATGCAGAACCAACGACACTTGGATTAAAATTTTTAAGTTTTTATTCAGAAGGTATAAGGAATTTAGAAAGACTTGAAATTGCAAAAAAAGAAATTTCCTATGGTAAAATTTCTGGTTCTGTGGGAAATTATTTAAATACCGACCCTTTTGTTGAAGAATATATATTGAATAATCTTGGACTTTTACCAGAGCCTGTTTCAACTCAAATTGTTCCAAGGGATAGATATGCATTCTTAATGGGAACAATTGCATTATGTGCATCTTCTTTAGAAAGGCTTGCCCTTGAAATAAGAAATTTGCAAAGGGAAGAAATATTTGAAGTGGCAGAACCATTTACAGAAGGACAAAAGGGTTCTTCAAGTATGCCCCATAAAAGAAATCCAATATTCTCTGAAAGAATATGCGGACTTTCAAGAGTTATAAGAGGTTATCTTTTAACTTCTTTAGAAAATATAGCCTTATGGCATGAAAGAGATATTTCCCATTCAAGTGCAGAAAGAATAATATTTCCTGATGCAATAATTTTGATTTCTTATATGTATGATAAAATAAATTATATAATTGAGAATCTTGAAGTTTTTCCTGAAAATATAAACAAAAATTTGGAATTAACAAAAGGAATTATATTTTCTCAAAGTGTCATGAATGAACTTATAATAAAAGGTTTAACAAGAGAAAAGGCTTATGAAAAAATTATGGAAATTGCGAGAATTTCAAGAAATAAAAAAATAGATTTTAAAAATGCTTTACTTTCTGATAATGAAATAGGTAAATTTTTATCTAAAAAAGAAATTGAAGATATATTTGATTATAATAAAAAATTAAAAGAGAGAGTTGACTTTATATTTGAAAGAGTTTTAAAATTAAAAAATGGATAAAACTTTTGGAGAAGGATCTTGGGTAATTCTTGTTGGAATAGGAATAGTTTTAATTGCTTTTATTTCTCTTTTTATAATAGAGTACCTTGAGAGAAGAAAACTTGAAAAAGAAATAAAAGTTTTAGAAAATAGACTAAGAACCCAAAGAATTACTTATGAAACAATGGCAAGGGAACAATCAATGAGAATAGATGAATTAGCGGCAGAGATGACAGCGAGAAGCCGTGTTATTGCACAAGTTCTTCATATTGCAGGAGTTTTAAATAACAAAGAACTTGAAAGAAAAGAAATGCCAAAGAAATTATTAGAAGGTATAAGAAATATAATAAATGCTGAAGAGATATTCTTTTTTGAGGCAGAAGAAGGTGGTAAATTGCTTGTGTTAAAAGAGGTAATTTCAAAGGAAAAAGAGAAATATGAAAAAATGAAGATTGTTTATCCTATTGGAATAGGTCCTATTGGATACATAGCAAAATCACCAAAAGCACTTATACTGGATGATATGGAGCGAGAGGCTCTTTTAGAGGGAATAGACTTCAAGTCAAAGGATCCATATAGAATAGATTATGATATATGTGCAAGACTTTCTTATGCAGAGCAAATATTTGGAGTTATAGCAGTTAGGAATGTTAAGCCGTTAACCCAAAAAATAATTACACCCGAAGGAGATGAAAGGGATCATCAAATAGGAGATAGAAAAACGGCATTAAGATATGCACAGGAGGCACTTCAAATGATTGCAGATTTAGGCTCTTTTGCAATTTATGGAGCAACATTAAGAGAAGAAATACAAAAACTTGCTGATACCGATGGCCTAACAGGACTTTACAATAAAAGGTTTTTTATGGAACTTCTTGAAAAATATTTCAAAAAGGCAGAGGCTGAGAAGGAAAATCTCGGTCTTTTTATTATGGATATAGATAATTTTAAAAAATATAATGACACCCATGGACACCCAGCAGGAGATGACCTTTTGAAAGAAATTGCTAAGATATTAAAGAGAGTATGTGGAAATATAGGAATTCCTGCAAGGTATGGTGGAGAGGAATTTATAGTAATTCTTTATGGGAAAAATAAAGTGCAAACTTTCCGTTTTGGTGAAATGGTTAGAGATATTATTGAAAAAACAAAGTTCCCAAATGAACATACACAACCCGGAGGAAAATTAACAATAAGCGGAGGCATTGCAACATATCCTGATGATGCAAAGGATCCAGTTGAACTTATAAAAAAGGCAGATGAAGCACTTTATTATGCAAAGTCAAAGGGAAAGAATAAGGTCTTCGCCTACAGAGGGTGAAAATATTTTTTTCTATTTTCTTTTTTGTTATAGGAAGTGTATTTGGAAGTTTTTCAAATATGCTTATATACAGAATTCCACGGGGAATTTCAATAATTTTCCCTTCTTCCTTTTGCCCAAGTTGTAAATCAAAAATTAGATTCTATGATAACATTCCAATAATAAGTTATATCATATTAAAAGGAAAATGTAGAATTTGTAAAGTTAAAATTCCATTCAGATATTTTATTGTTGAAGTTTTAATGGCTTTTTTATTTTTATTTTCTTATTTAAAATTTAACATTTCTCTTAATCTTTTAAAAATTTTAATATTTATTTTCATTTCAATAACAATATCATTCATAGATATTGAAAATATGATAATTCCCGACATTTTATCAATCCCCGGAATAATTCTTGGATTTTTATTTTCTTTACTTTCCCAAAATTTTTTCAATTTTCTATTTGGAGGATTACTGGGCGCATTTATACCTTTTATTTTTTATATAATAGGCAAAATAATTAAAAAAGAATTAATGGGAGAAGGAGATATAATGGTTCTTTCAATGGTTGGAATTTATACTGGATGGGAAAATGTAATAATTACTTTATTTATTGCCTCTTTTTTAGGAAGTATAATTGGAATAATTTTAAAAATAAAAAGTAAAACAAAATATTTACCCTTTGCCCCTTTTTTATATTTCTCAGCCTTCCTTACCTTCTTCTATGATTTTTCCACCTTTTTTTCTTATATTTTTTTCAAGAGCAATTTGAAGTAATCTTGCATGCCATATAAGTTGGGGAAAATACATCTTAAAATATCTGAACCCATAACCCCCTCTTATTTCATCCTGTATCACTCTTCTCAGAGTTTCTTCATCAGGTGTTTCTATTTCAAGGTCTTTTGCATCAATTTTTGATAAAATATTTGCAAGTTTTATTAAACTGTTAAACCATAAAGTGTAATAGGGATAACCCTCAAAATTTCCAATCTGCCAATCCCTTTCAATTATCTCCCTGAAATTAACAACAAGGGTCAGAAGATCAAAATCCTTGCCAAGTTCTCTTTCTATCATTTTAATTCTTTTTTCAAGATTATTTCTTCTTTCCTTTAAAAATCCAACTTCTTTTTCAATTTCTTCCATAGTTATATTTTAAAGTAAAATACTTTTTGAAATCTATCTTATAAATGATTTATAATATTAAAATGGCAAAAAGAATTTTAACAATAAGAAATATTGTAGCAGTAGTTTTAGCAGGTGCTCTTGGAGACATACTTGGTAAAATACTTATTACATTTCTCCCAAAAAGCCCTGCAAGAGACGCCCTTCTTTTTCCTGTAAAATTTGGACTATCTGATATAAGACTTGATTTAATAATAATTGATTTCTCCTTCGGACTTAAATTTCAAATAAATCTTCTTTCTTTTCTTTTAATATTCCTAATGGTTTATTTTCTTCTGAAATTCCTGCTCTTGCTCGTCTAATTGCTCTTGAAATAGCAGAAATTGCTTCTTCTTGACCAATAACTCTATTATTCAAAATATCCTCCATTTTTTCTAATTTTTTGGCTTCTTCTGTAATTAAA
>JBDRZF010000029.1:0-8818 GCA_039803805.1 Caldifarciminota bacterium | reverse complement strand
CCTCCCTTTCCAAAGTATCAATCCACCCCTCGGATTATGGGGTAAATTTGTTTCTGTTCGTTCTATTTTACCTTTAATCTGAACAAAAATCTTTTCTTCAGTTGCTCCTATCCACATTGATGGTTCTGATGGCATACCACTTCCTAATTCAACAGATGGTGCAATTTCTCCTGACGGGGTAAGGCCTAAAATTGGTCGTTTGTACGCGGTCCCTGTTAGATAATATAATGCATAAAGTACTCCTGTTCCTCCAAACTTGCAGATATCCTCTGCTTTTGGTGAATAAGTTGTGAAGATAACCGCACCTCCTATAATTAAAGGTCTATAGAGGCATCTTTCACCGGTATTTAAGAGTTCCCTATACCATCCCTTTTTCGCTTTAACCATATCAACAAACTGTTCCCATGTATATCTTGTATTCCCTATTTTTACACTATCCTCATAAACTCTAACATTTGTTACATTGAATAAATCTGTATATGTGTAAGTAGAAACAGTATCATCCTTTATTCCAACAAATACTTGCCCTTCTAAATCTGTTTCATCACCATCATAGAAAAGTCTTCCTGTTCCAAAATATATCCATAGGTTTCCGTATTCATCCAGTGTTGCACCACCTGCTGCTGTTATTGGTTTATTTAGTTCCATAACAAGAGTTAGATCCCAATTCTCAGGATTTTCATCTTGATGTGTTTTAATTCTATAAATTCTTCCATTCCAATCAGGATTATTTTGTGTTCCTGCATTATAATATGTTCCGAAATAGATTAAATCAACAGAGTAATCAAGACCAAGGTCAACTGAGAATATATCGGAGATTGCTGAACTTGCTTCAGGGACTGTAAATGTTTTCAAAATATTGCCTGTTTTTAAATCAAGGATATAAATTTTTGCATTCTGGTTTGAAAACCCTGCACAATCTTTTGGTCCTGATGCACATACTAAGAACCATTTATCTCCTACTTTAACAACATTCGGATAAGGAACAGTATAGGAATAATCTGGCAGATTCTTTTCCCAGAGGAGAACCGGTTCTTCTGGTTTTGTTATATCTATGCAGAAATATGAAGAAGATAATATTCTTCCACCTAATTGATATGGAGTTCCTCCAAGTCTTGCAGAACCAATTAAAAGTGTTCCAAATCCACCTATATGAATATTATCAGGAGTAAATATCTTTGCATCTGTTGGATATGGTTTTAAATCAACATAATAAACATGGCAATAGTTAGGATCTGGTAACCATTTTAAATGTGGTAAAAGATTGAACGGGATATATGCCCACATTTCTTTACCCATAGGTAAACCCATAGGGTCAAGATATACAGGTTCACATTGAGTTGCTTCATCTTGTTTAATTCTCCCAACATTGAATGCATGAACCATTCCATCATTTGCACCTGCATAAACAACCCCTCTTCTTTCATGATAAGCATTGTAAAATTCTTTGTAATCAGGATCAAGATAAAGTAAGTCATATCTTTCCATCGGTTTTTGGACAAACATAGGTGAAGAATATATTATATCACCGAGTTTCCATACTTTATTATTTATTGTTCTTTCTCTGAATCCTGGATAATCAATCCCCCTCACATAGTTTATAATTTTTTCTGCTAAATCTATTGAAGAAACATCAAGATAAGGGAAAATCACCGTTTTATTTGTAGGATGAAAAGAAAATATTTCTGATGGTTGAACAGAATTATCATTATTTAAATCAAGCCATGTAAATATGTTTCTTTCATCAGGTGATGCATTCCATAACCATCTTCCACCATCCCATAATGGATTTAAATCATCAAGGCTTCCCTGAGATACAAGTTCAAAATTATCACCCTCACAATCTAACCCTTTATATTTATAAATTATTGTTGTTGTTTGGGGTTCACATTCATCTCCTCCTTCAGGAGATGAAAAACTTATAACATAATCGTCTTTAAGATGAAGAGTTAAATTATTTTCTGTTTCTTCTCTTAAGAGTCCGAATCTGTCAATCCACAATCCTTTTATTTCACCAAGCCATGTGTATTCTTTCCCTCCCACTATTTTCTTGGGATAAAAGAGCGCAAAGGAGGCTATTCCCTCACCCTTTGATGTCTGGGAAACAATTGATGCAGATGTTGCTGATGATGCTCCTGCCATTATTCTATACATTATTTCTCTTATTGCCTTTTCCATCTCTTTACCTGTTTCTGCCTCATAATAATTATCAGGTACTCCATTATGATCTTTATCCCATTCTTCATACGGATCAATTGCATAAGGTCCGTCAGTATAATAACCAGTAGGAAGCAAATCATTATTTTTATCTTCAAAACCGCCCAGTGCTGCAATATCTTTAAAAAGTTGAGCACCTCTTCCAAAACACATTAATGAAAAGAATGTTATTGTTTGAGGGCATGGAAGAGCAAAACGAGGTTCATCATCAGGTCTTAAATCGGTTATGTGAGCATAATAAGCATAGTCATCGGCTGGGTCGTCGGTGTCACCAATACTATCCCTACAATCACGTCCTCTACCCCGCTCATAAGGAGAATTGAAATAATTACATAAATCCCTTCCCCCAAAAGGCCCTGATGGAAGATGGTTATCTGTAGTCTCCCTATGGTCAGAGTTGGATTCACCATCACCTATTAATACTACAAAGGCGCTTCTACACCATGCACTTTTTGGGTGTGCACTCCATGTATACCATGGATCATATTTTGAGCCGACGAGATTTTGATTCCAAGTATACGCTCCATAATGAGAGTTGCAAAATCTTATATAATGGATTGCTTCTAAAATTGCATCCCCAACAGGTGTTCCTCCACTTGGATAAACCTCATTTATAGCAGTAAAGAAATCTTCCATATCCGGTCTATCATCTGATTTCCATAATTCATATTTAATTTTGAATTGTTCTGTACTAAAAACGAACAAACCGAATCTGGGTTGATCAGGATCCCAGTATCTATTTTTATCTTTATCTGCAATTTGTGCAATAACCCCCATTTTTTCTTCTATTGGAACATTCTTTACATCTACATTACAGTTATATCCCTGGTCTCTTATCACTTCCCAAGTTTTTGTAGATGGATTCCATTTTTTTATGTAAAAGATATTACTTTGTGCTTGTCCATCGTCATAACCTGGTTTATCAAAAATATAATAGTCATTTCCAATTTTGATCGGAAGTGTTGGCCATGAATATGCGGGGTGATTACCACCAGAAAAATAATAGTAATATATTTTTGTCGCTTTCCTTGTTCCTCCTGTTCCCTCACCTATAAGAATTTGTTTATCATAAGTTTGTGTTGGCGTTCCTTTCCCACCTGCCAAAACCTTTTTTGCAACATCATTCCTTGACATAACTGCCCAGTTTAAAATATTCCCCAGTATTTTGGGTCTATCAGGGTTGCTTACATCGAAATTTGTTGGATTTAAAGAATGGTCAGGGTTCTTTCTAAAAGCCTTCCATTTATTTGATTGGTATTCATATATTGAATCTGGATGGAAATATCCATAGTATATTCTGTTCGGATCATAAGCACCACCCGCATAGTAGTGATAACTATAATATTGACCTTGTTGACCTGATGTTCCGTCAAAGTAAAGGGTTCCATCCCATGAGGCTCTCCATCTCATGCTTCCTGTAACATCCCATACTATTAGAACATTTGGCTTTACAACCTTTGCAATTGTTGGTGGTGCACAACATGGCATTGTCTGAGAGAAAACCTTTAAAATTACTCCACTTATAAAAATTATAAATAATTTTTTCATAAACACCTCCTTTTTATTCAAATCCAATAACTTTCTTTTGAACTGTTTCTATATTACTCTGTGCCCCAAATTCTCTTTTTGCATCTGAAAATATTGAATATAAATGGTATGTGCCTCCTTTTGATGCAGCAATTCCATAACCGAGATATCCAACTGCAAATTCTATTGCAGCACCTGCCTGTGTTACAACTGCAAGAAATTGTGGAGTTATATGAACATCGTATGCACTTATAACAATATCTTCTGGCGGAATCACTACATTACCCTCTCTAAAATTTATATCAACAATTTGCATTCCCCTTTCAATTCCTCCTTCTGCTGCTTGGAATGCTGTATACATCCTTTGCTGGGCACCTGTCACATATATACTCTTTGAGGTTAAAAATAAGGCAAGTGAACCTGCAATTAAAATAAGCATCAAAACAATTATTGCAATAATCATAACAATCCCTTTCCTCATTTTAACCTCCTTTTAAATTTCTTGGAAAAACTGTTCCTGTTAAAATAATTCTATTATATTTTCTTTCAAATTCATGTAAATGTATAATTCTATCTTCAATATTTAAGTTATCTCTTGGAAATCTAAATCCCCCTATTCCTTTTTCTGTTCTTACCAAAATACTCACCCTTATTAAAAATGGTCTTTTATATAAAGAATCAGGTGTTAAACCTGTTAAATCATTTCTGAACTCATCTTCTTCAACAATACTATCCCTATCCCAGTCATATCCATAGGCAATTTGAAAATCTTCAACATTTTCAAGAAATATATCATTGTTTCTCATAAGCCTTCTTGTATCTTGATCAAGCCAGTAAGTAATACCTATCTCAAATATATTACCTGTAACTCTAAAGAGGAAACCACCTGCGTTCACTTGAACTGTTGGGTCATTAAGCGTTATTATTCTTCTATTTCCTTCAACATTTACATCTGTTACATAAAGGTTCATTTGTGGCGGATAAAGCAATTTCTTAAATTGAGAAAGTATTATAACAGTATCACCAATTTGAATATCCCTTTCAGGCTCATCCCAGTTTCTGCATATTATTATTCCACCTGTTGAAAGAGCAATTACTGGATTCCACCTTGCCCTTGGAAGTTCTGCAAAGAAGGCAACCCCAAAAAGGGTTATCTGGTCAGGAGCATTTTCCCCTCCATTTATACCTTGAACTGGCATTCTATCAACTGGTAATCCAAGCCCTGCATGCATTATATCCCTTTTTATAAGTTCAAAGGCAATCTGGGCATCTGTTTGCATTATACTTGTTTGCTCTACATAAATTGCTCTTTTTTGTTGATAAAAATAAATACTTAAAATTGCTCCAAGAACAAAGCCAAATATTGTTAATGCAATCAAAAGTTCAATAAGTGTTAATCCTCTTTTCATATTTCACCTCCCAATCCATATTACAATATCCTGCGATATTCTCTGATTTCTATTATTCCATAAAATGTGAACTCTTTGCGTTTTCATATTTTGAAGAGGAATATTATCTGCAACATTTCTTATTATTTCAAAGGGGTAATCACCATAAAAAACTGTATCAGGTGGAAAATCAGGATTACATATATCTTCAAGGTCATCGTTATCACCGTCATTCCCCCATAATGGGTCATCTGCTGAAATTATTCTTAAATTTTCAACTTCTCTTGAAAGAACCTGTTGAGCAAATATTCTATGCCTTACAGCAATATCTGCCTGCATTCCAAAAAATACCATCTGAAGTAAACCTGTAAACATTAATGCAAGAATAACTATTGTTACCATCAATTCTATTAATGTAAATCCCTTTCTCAATACCATCTTCCACCTCCCCATTTCCATACTTTTATTCTTCCTGATACTGCTATTCCAATTGCATAACTTTCTCTACCCTGCGAAACATAAACTGCTCCAGGTGTTGCATATCCTTTTGAGTCAATTATTAATGTATTATCAGGAAATTGGACTCCATCAGGGTCAGGTGCTCCACCACCACATTCAGGTGCTGCTAAAGTTGCATATCCAGGAGAAAATCTAAAATCAACATTATAATGTTTTGGTTGTTCATTTCCATATTGAAGAATATATTCTCTTGAATCTGGATTAAAAATAATCCTGCATTCTAAATTCCTCACAATTGCTGTTTCCCTTGCACTTTTTAAAACTGATGCAAAACTCTCTACACGAGATAAAAGCGTTTCACTACTTATACTTCTAAAAATAGGAATTGAAAGCCCTGTGAATATCCCAATTATAAGTATTACTATTAGAAGTTCAACTATTGTAAACCCCTTTTTCATTTTCCACCTCCATAAATTTATATGAAAAATCAATGCCTGAAATAAGTTTTTGGAATTCAATAAAAAAACATTATAAAGTGTTTACTTTCGGTAAAAGTGTTACCTTTCATTCCATCAAATTTTTTCTATAATCTTCTATAACCATTTTTATTATATTTTCATCAATTCTTTTTTTCTCCTTTGTAAAGGCAGCAAATAGAGAATTTGAGCATATGATGTTTATAAGCCTTGGTATTCCATTTGTAAAATTATGTATTTCACTTATTGCTTTTTCCTCAAATATCTCATAAGAAGCACCCGCAACTTTTAGCCTGTGATTTATATATTCTTTTGTTTCTTTTTCATTTAAAGGAGAAAGGGTATAGGCAATTCCGATTCTTTGTTTTAAAGGTTTTTCTTTTTGCAATTTTTTCTTTAAATCCATTTGCCCAAAAAGAACTATTTGAATGAGTTTTCCTTCTTTATCCTCAAGGTTTAAAAGAAGTCTTATTTCTTCAAGTGTTTTTGAAGGGAGTATCTGTGCTTCATCTATCAATATAACATAATTTTCTTTTTTTTCTTTTAATTTTTTTTCAATTTCTTTAAAAATTGTTGCTTTTGTCCCTTTACTTTCTTCATTAAAAAAATCAAAATTTATTTTTATTAAAAATTCTTTAGGAGTTAAAATTGGATTTTCTATTAAGGATATTTTTGCTTTCTTTTCTTCAATATCTTTTTTTAATGCTTTACATAGCATTGTTTTGCCACATCCAATCTCACCTAATATTAAGGAAAGCCCTGATTTTGATTCAATTATTGAATATAATAGTCTTGCATATCCTTCTTTAAATTCACTGCTCCAGAATAGAAATTCAAGGTCGCATGTATTTAAAAATGGGTGTTTTTTAAAACCAAAATATTCTTCAATAAGCATAACTTTCCAGTTTTTTCTTTGCGTTTTCAGCAAAACGTGTTTCAGGATTTATTTCAATTGTTTTTCTTAAATATTCTATACTTTTATCTATCTCACCTTTTCTTTCATAGGTTATTGCAAGATGATAATATGCCTCTTGAAGGTTTGGCCCTTTTTCTATTGCTTTTTTAAAAAATTCTTCTGCATCATCATACATTTCCCTATCAAGATATACAAGCCCCATATAGTATAATGTATAAAGTGTTGCAGTAGGGTTGTTATTGATTTTAAGCACTCTTGCAAAATGTTCTATTGCCTCACCATATATTCCCTTTTTATAACATATATAACCCATATCCTTCATTGCAAGTGTATTATTGGGTTCGATTGTTAAAATCTTTTGATATAAAAGAAGTGCATCATCATATTTTCCTATCTGTGTATAAGCCCATCCAAGAAGTGTTAAAACTTTTGTATTATCTGGAGCAATTTCTTTTGCCTTTTCAAGTATCTTTATTGCCTCTTCATAACTGCCCTTTGCAATTGCATTCCATCCCTTATCAATGAATGTGGTTAAATCAACCTCTGTGATTCTTAACCTTTGCAAAAATTCAGAGGGAGAAACAAAGGTTTTGACTTCTTCTTTTTTCTCTTTTATTTTAAGTGTAAATTCTTTTATTTCCTCAAGAAATTCTTTCAGAGAGTCAATTTCACTTTTTATTTCAACATAAAGTTTTTTTAAATCTTCTTTAACATTTTCATAGGTTGCTCCATTTTCAACCCTTTTCCTTATTTCATAAAATCTTTTCTTTTTTTCTTCAATCTTCATATACTATACAAACACATATTGAATAATCTTTATCATGGGTTATTGAAATTTCTACTTTTTTATTCCCGAGCATTTCTTTTGCCTTTCCATATAAGTTTAAATAAGGAGCACCTTTTTCCCTTCTCACTTCAACATCTTTCAAACTTATTCCTTTTGAAAGCCCTGTTCCAATTGCTTTTAAAAATGCTTCCTTTGCAGCAAATCTTCCTGCAAGATGATTTATAAAATTTTTTCTTTCAAGAGAATATTTTATCTCTTCATCTGTAAAAACTTTTTTTAAAAACCTTTCTCCATATTTTTCATATAATTTTTTAATTCTATCTATATTTACAATATCAATCCCTATCTTCATTATTTAATTTTTCTACTATGTCAATTAACTCCCTTATATCGTTTATTTCAAAATCTGCTCCTGAATTTTTTGTTCCAAATATATCTCCATATTTTGCAAATACTGTTTTCATACCAATCTTTGCTCCACCAAGTATATCCCTTTCTGGCCAATCTCCAACCATTATTGCTTCTTCTGGCTTTACATTCAACTTTTCAAGTGCCAAGATAAAAGGTTTTGGCGAAGGCTTCAATTCTCCGGTATCGTCAAATGTTATAACCACATCAAAAAAATGGTGTAGATTTAACTGAACTAAACGCGTCCATGCCTGAAGCCTCGGTGCATCTGTAACTACTCCGAGTTTTATTCCCTTTTTTATTAAAGTAATTAAAGTGTACTGGGTATTTGGATATAAAACAAGTGATGTGCTTTTTGCTTTTCTATAAGCAACTATTCCTGCCGCATGAATCTTATAATCTATATAGCCAAGAGTTTCCATTAAGAATTTATCAAAGATTTTTTGATCTTCAATCCCTTCCCTTTCATATAACTCGAATATTTTATTATAAGCAACATTTTTATCTATCCGCAGACCTGCATCAATCATTGCTTCAACTGCATATTTAACTGCCTCTTCTTTCATTCTATAAAAATCTAAAAGGGTATTATCAAGGTCAAAGATGACCGCTTTTATCATTTTATTATTATAAAGAAAAC
>JBDRZF010000028.1:0-8836 GCA_039803805.1 Caldifarciminota bacterium | reverse complement strand
CTCTTTATTCTCTATCTTCCAGTTTTTAAAAAAAGGAATTCTGTTATTTATTATTTCCCTTTCAAAGAATTTATTTACAAGATGGGAATCCAAAGAAATCCATATTTCATCTTTTTTAACCCCGATAAGTTTATAAGGTAATTTCCCCTTATTTTCAATTAAAATTACTTCTTCTCCTTTTTTGATTAATTCCTCTAATCTTCCTGAATTTGCAAGATATACAAGCTCTTCTTTTCCTCTTATATTTACTTTACATTTAAATCTATTTATTCTCTCTATCAATTTACCCTTTTCAATTTTCATATTATTATTATAAAGTCTCATTTGAAAAAATTGAAAAAATATAGTATTATATATTACTAAAATAAGACTAAAATGGTTCTATTTTGGAGAGTGTTATGTTTATAACGAGAAAAACAGATTATGCAATAAGAAGTATTTTATATCTTTGTGAAAAAAAAGATAAAATAGCAGATGTAAATGAAATTTCAAGAAAAAAACTTATCCCCAAAATTTTTCTGGCAAAAATACTTCAGAAGTTAAGTAAAAAAGGAATTGTTAAATCTTTAAAAGGAAGAAAGGGTGGTTTTTATCTTGTAAAAGATCCTTCAAAGTTAAATCTCATGGAAATTATTGAACTGATTCAAGGACCTATCTCTATAAATCTTTGTGCGGTCGATAAAAGAAAATGTAAGTTAAGCAATATATGCAGTGTTCACCCTGTATGGGTGGAGATGAGAAAAGATATAGAGAAAGAACTTAGAAAAATTAGTTTTAAAAAATTAATTGAAAAGGAAAAAGAATTAAAAAGGAGGAAGTCATGGCTAAAATAGGGAAAAAAGAAAAAAATTATTTAAAAGAAAAATTTGGTGAAAGGATATGTTTTGATAAAGTTGAAAGAAAACTTTATGGTCATGATATTGCTGCAATTCCAAGTCTTGTTAAGCCATTTATCGGAAAAACTATACCTGATGCTGTTTTTCAACCAGAAAATGAGGAAGAGATTGTTGAAATCATAAAATGGGCTTATAAAAAGGGTATTCCTGTAATTCCAAGGGGAAAGGCAACATCAGGATATGGTGGAGTTATACCGATAAAAGGTGGTATAGTTATTGATTTTTGGAGAATGAGAAGGGTTATTCAAATAGATGAAAAGAATATGACAGCTACTGTTCAGCCCGGGATTACATGGGAAGAACTTGATAGAGTACTCAAGAAAAAGGGATTAACTTTAAGACTTTATCCAACAAGTTATCCTTCTTCAACTGTAGGTGGATGGCTTGCTCAGGGTGGTGCTGGTATAGGAAGTTATGAGTATGGATACTTTTCTCAAAATGTTATTTCAGCAAAAGCCATTTTACCTGATGGAACTATAAAAGAATTTAAAGGAGAAGAACTTGAACTTCTTTCTGATGCTGAAGGAATAACAGGAATTATAACAGAAATAAAAATTTATGTTAAGCCCTATCAAGAAGAGGAGATAATATCAATTGCCTGTCCGGACCCTCATCAAACTCAGAAATTGATTTTTAAAATGATTGAAGAAAACCTCCCTATATGGTCAATGATTTTCATAAACCCAAGGATGGCTGAAATGAAAAATAGAGCACCTTTAATGGAGCATCATGGACATCCGATAGAAGAAAGGGTATTACTTCCTGCTGCATATATTTTAACAATTGCTTTTGAGAAAAAGCATGAGAAACAAATAAAATCTTCTATTGAAAAAATAGTAAAAACTTGTGAAGCAGAGATTTTAAATGAGAGGATTGCAAAACATGAATGGGAAAAGAGGTTTAAATTAATGATTGTTAAAAGATTGGGACCTTCACTTGTTCCTGCGGAGGTTATAGTTCCTCTTGAAAATCTTGGTAATGTTATGGAGGAGATTGAAAGAAAGGTTAATCAGCCTGTTGTTAAAGAGGGTGTTATAATAAAAAAGGGAAAATATGGAAAACCTGAAGCAGTTATACTTGGTTTTATTCCCTCTGACCAGAGGAAGTTCAGTTATAACTTTGTCTTCGGTCTTGTTCTTACGATAATGAAAATTGCTGAAAAATATGGTGGAAGACCTTATGCGACAGGTCTTTATTTTGTTAATAAGGCTGAAAAGATTCTGGGTAAAGAAAAATTTTTAAAACTAAAAGAATTTAAAAAGAAAATAGACCCAAAAGGAATTTTAAATCCAGGGAAAGTGATTCATAATAAGATTGGAGGAATTTTAAGCATTGGGGAGGTTTTAGAACCAATTTTAAGACCCATTGCAAACACTGTTTCAACCCAAATTGGTGAAAGACCCTTGAAACCTATTAAAGGAATTCCTCCTGATGTTATCTGGTATGCTTATTCCTGTTCTCAGTGCGGTTATTGCGTTGATGAATGTGACCAATTTTATGGAAGGGGATGGGAAAGTCAGAGTCCAAGGGGGAAATGGTTTTGGTTAAGGGAATATATAGAAGGGAAAGAAAAATGGACACAAAAAATGGTTGATACTTTTCTTGTATGCACAACCTGTGAATTGTGTAACTTAAGATGTTCTGCTGCTTTACCAATAGAACCATCGTGGATGAAATTAAGAGGCAAACTAATAGATGAAGACAAAAAGATGACATTTCCTCCTTTTGAAATGATGGCTGCCTCTTTGCAAAAAGAAGGTGATATATGGGCAGGATATAGAAAGGATAGAACAAATTGGTTTCCAGAAGACCTGTGGGAAAAACACGGACCAAATAAAAAATCAAAGAATGTTTATTTTGCCGGATGCACAGCGAGTTATGTAGAAAAAGATATAGGTATTGCTTCTGTAAGACTTTTAGATGCAGCAGGTGTAGATTTTACCTATCTTGGTGAGAAGGAAAATTGCTGTGGAACCCCCATGCTTGTTGCAGGGAAATGGGATGTTTTTATAGAAACAATGAAGAAGAATATAGAAGCAGTTAAGGAAAAAGGGGCTGATACTGTTATAACTTCCTGTCCTGCATGCGATATGATGTGGAGATACTATTATCCTTTATGGGCAAAAAAATTGGGAATTGAATACGATATAAAAGCAAAACATTATAGTGAAATTGTTGCAGAAAAAATAAGAAAAGGTGAATTCAAATTTCCTGAGAATAAAGAAAAACCTGTTAAGGTTACATTTCATGATTCCTGTCATATAGGAAGGGTTTCTGGTGTTTATGAGGAGCCAAGAGAAATTATAAAGGCTATACCAAATGTAAGTTTTGTTGAGATGCCCTTTAATCGCCAGAATGCCCATTGTTGTGGTTCTGTTTTAACACTTATAAAGGAACCGGATGTTGCTGCAGAGATTGGTAAAAAAAGACTTGATGAGGCAATTGAGGTAGGAGCAGAAAAGGTTATAGCATTATGCCCTTGCTGTGAGTTTCAGTTCAGGGTTACTGCTGATAAAAAGAAATTGAAAGTTGAAACAGTTGACCTTGCAAGATTTGCTGCTTCCTATCTTGGTTATGAATTTCCTGACCCGAATCCTGAAGTAAAAAGGCAGTGGGCTGTTTTTGAAGCAATGATACACCTTATGACACCAGCAGGGTTTGCAAATTTAATGGGGACAATGTGGAAGGAATTAATTGATGCAATGCCATTTGGCATGGGTAAGGTGATGAGATTTTTTGGTAAAATTCCAGGTATTTTAAACCTTATGAAACCATTGTTTCCCATTTTATTTCCTCGTTTGCTTCCGATGATGATGCCAAAAGTTTTACCAGTTATGCTTGAAAGAATAAAGGAAAGGATACCAATGCCTGATTATATGTTAGAACAGATGCCAGAGATAATGCCAAAAGTTATGGATGCTTTAATGCCTCATATGATTAAGGATTTGGTTCCTCTTGTTTCACAACCTTTGATTGATTATTTAAGAGGAAAAATCTAATTTTTTTAATACGCTTGAAAATTTTTAAAAAATCTTGTATAATTAAAATACTAAATTAGGACTAAAATGGTCCTATTAAAATAAAAGGAGGTTAAAATGGTAAAAGTAGGCGAGGAGGTAAAAAGGTCTGAATCAAAGGGTTATCATAATAATGGAGGGGAACTCAAAGTCTGCATTTATGCTTGTAAGTATGGTATTGAAGTATATCCTGCAAGTTGGGAGCCAGGTAAAAATACATTAAAGCCAGGGCTTGATTTGGTTGGTAAAATATAAGGGGGTGAATTATGTCTCCTATTCTTTTATCAAGAATTCAATTTGGTCTTGCTGCTGGTTTTCATTTTTTATTTCCACCAACCACATTTGGTTTAACCCTGATTATTCTGATTTTAGAAATTCTCCATTTTAAAAAGAAAGAAGAAATATATCTTAAAATTTCAAATTTTCTTATAAAAATTCTTGGAATAGTTTTTGTTCTTGGAGTTGCATCAGGAATAGTTCTTGAATTCGCCTTCGGGAATAACTGGGCTAATTATTCAAGGATGGTAGGGGATATATTTGGTGCTCCTCTTGCAGCAGAAGGTGTTTTTGCTTTTTTCCTTGAATCTGTTTTTCTTGGTGTTCTTATTTTTGGGAGGAATAAAGTATCGAAAGGTTTCTTTTTACTTTCAGCCTTTCTTGTTTTCTTTGGTTCCCATCTTTCAGGTTTATGGATTATAATAGCAAATTCATGGATGCAAACACCTATGGGATTTAAAATAGAAGGAGGAAGGGCAATCCTTACAAATTTTTTTGAGGCTGCAATAAACAAATCAACTTTTATAAGATATATCCATACTATAATTGCTGGATGGATAACGGGTTCTTTACTTGTTGCGGGTATTTCCTCTTATTATATTTTAAAAGATAGATTTAAAGAATCCTCAAAATTGCTTTTAAGGATTTCTCTCTTAATTTTTATAATTACCTCATTAACACAACTTTTAACAGGACATCTTCATTCTGTTCAGGTTGCAAATACTCAGCCTGAAAAAATGGCTGCTTATGAATCTTTATGGGAGACGCAGAATTTTGCTCCATTTTCTATCTTTGCAATTCCTGACGAAAAAAATGAAAAAAATATTCTTTATATAGGTATTCCAGGTTTTTTAAGTTTTCTTATTGATTTTAATTTTAATAGTGAGGTTAAAGGTCTTAAAGATTTCCCAAGAGAAGAAAGACCACCTGTTATTTTGCCTTTTTATTCATACCACATAATGATATATCTTGGCGTTTATTTCATATTGATTTCATTAATCGGAATAATACTTTTTTTAAAAAAGAAAATATATGATACAAAATGGTATTTGAGAATTCTTTTATACTCAATACCTCTTCCTTATGTTGCCAATGAGTTTGGATGGATAGGTGCAGAAGTTGGAAGACAGCCATGGGCTGTTTATAAAGTTTTAAGGACGCAGGATGCAGGTTCGCCTTCAGTTAGTGGGGGACAAGTTCTTTTTTCCCTTATAATGTTTTCTTTGATTTATCTTCTTCTCTTTATAATTTTTGTTTATCTTGTTAAAAAATTTGTTAAAAAAGGAATTGAGGAAATTTCTTATGAAGGATATTAAGGAGGTCTAAAATGGAAGCAATTGATATTTTAAGGATAATATGGTTTTTCCTTATAGGCATTTTATTGACAGGTTATTCAATACTTGATGGTTTTGACCTTGGGATAGGTTCTCTTTTTCCTCTTTTAGCAAAAAATGAAGATGAGAAAAGAAGACTTTTTAAATCCATAGGTCCTTTCTGGGACGGAAATGAAGTATGGCTTTTAACAGGTGGTGGTGCACTTTTTGCTGCATTCCCTCATGCTTATGCAACAGTTGCAAGTGGTTTTTACCTTGCTTTTATGCTTCTTCTATTTGCTCTCATATTAAGGGCTGTTTCAATAGAATTCTGGCAGAATGATGAAAAAAGAAGAAAATTATGGGAATGGGCATTTACAGTTGGGAGTTTTTTACCATCCCTTTTATTTGGTATTGCCCTTGGTAATGTTATTATAGGAATTCCATTAAATGAAAATTTTGATTTTACAGGTAATTTCTTTACACTTTTAAGACCGTATCCCCTTATAATCGGCATCCTCGGTTTTTTCATGATAATGATTCATGGAGCAAGTTATGCAGTTTTAAAAACTGGTGAAGGAATCAGAGAAAGAAGTTATAAAATTCTCAAAAAGTTATGGTTAATTTTTATTGTATTTTTTATTCTCTCATTTATAGCCACAATTATATGGTTGCCTGAATTTCTTAGAAAAATTATTCCATGGATTTTAGCAGTTTTAACTATAATTCTCTGGATTTTTCTTGGTAATGCAATAAATAAGAAAAAAAATGGAATATGTTTTTTACTTTCCTCTTTAATTTTTATAACTCTATGGGCAATTGTTGGTTCAATTCACTTCCCTTATCTTGTAAGGGCAAGCAATGATCCTGAATTAAGTTTGACAATATATAATGCTTCTTCAAGTTTTTTAACATTAAAGGTTATGCTTTTAATAGCAATTATTGGAATGCCATTTGTTTTAGGCTATACAATATATGTTTATAAAATATTTAAAGGAAAAGTTTAAAAGGAGGTGAAAAATGGAAATAATAAAAAGGATGCCATTACTTGGGGATGATTTTCCAAAAATGAAGGTCACAACCACTCACGGAGTTATAGACCTTCCTGATTACTTTAAAGGTAAGTGGTTTGTTTTATTTAGCCATCCTGCAGATTTTACTCCTGTTTGCACAACAGAATTTTTTGCCTTTCAGAAAAGAATTGAAAAGTTTAAAGAACTAAATTGTGAACTAATAGGTTTGAGTGTAGATCAAGTATTTTCCCATATAAAATGGGAAGAATGGATAAAAGAAAAACTTGGGATAGAGATTGAATTTCCTATAATAGCAGATACAGGTGAAATTGCTGAAAAACTCGGTTTAATTCATCCAGGGAAAGGAACAAATACAGTTAGAGCGGTTTTTGTTGTTGACCCTGAAGGAAAAATAAGGTTGATTTTATACTATCCTCAGGAAATTGGAAGGAATATTGATGAAATTTTAAGAGCGATAAAAGCCCTGCAAATAAGTGATGAAGAGAAAGTTGCGATACCTGCCAATTGGCCTGAAAATGAAATTATTGGATCAAATGTTATAATCCCGCCTGCAAAGGATGTGAAAACAGCAAAAGAAAGGCTTGAAAAGGCAAAGAAGGGTGAAATTAAATGTTACGACTGGTGGTTTTGCTATAAAGAGTTAAAAGAAAAAAGGAGGTGAAATTATGAAAAATTTTGAAGAACTGCTGCAAAAGGCTGACTGGAAAAAAGAAAAGCATGTTCCAGTTATAGAGATTATAGGTGAGGCTAAAAAAGATAAAAATATAAAGGTTGAAGTGAGTGTTGGTAAAGAAATTCCCCATCCAAATACAACTGCCCATCACATCTCATGGATTGAAGTTTACTTTTTGCCAGAGGGAGAAACATTTCCCTATCAGGTTGCAAGGTTTGATTTTTTATCCCATGGAGCATCAACAAAGGGTGCTGATACAAGCACAGTTTATACAGAGCCATACGGGGTTTTTGTCTTCAAAACTTCAAAATCAGGAACTTTATATGCACTTTCTTACTGCAATATTCATGGGCTCTGGGCTAATGCAATTGAGTTAAAGGTTGATTAAAGAAGTAAAAAGGAGGGGGAAGTGAAGTTTTATGGATGAGGAAATCAAAAAAGTAATTTTAAGTTTCCAAAAAAATGAAATAACTGAATATTTTATATATAAAAAATTTTCTAAAAAGGAAAAGGGTGAAAATGCAAAAATTCTTAATAAAATAGCAAATGAGGAATTGGCTCATTATGAAATACTTGAAAAATTAACTGGTAAAAAGGTTTTACCTTCCAGATTTAAAATATTTCTATATTCTTTTATAGAAAAAATTTTTGGACTTACCTTTGCTTTAAAATTTATGGAAAGAGGAGAAGAAAAGGCTCAAAGAAATTATGAGAACTACAGCAACTTGGTTCAGGATGGAGAGAGAATTTTAAATGAGGAAAAAGGGCACGAAAAAGAACTTATAAATATGATAGATGAGGAAAGAATAAACTATATAGGTTCAATAGTTCTTGGTTTAAACGATGCTATTGTTGAACTTACAGGTGCTCTTGCAGGTTTAACATTCGCTTTAAGAAATCCAAAAATAGTTGGAATTGCGGGATTTATAACAGGGATTTCAGCCTCCCTTTCAATGGCTGCATCAGAATTCATCTCTCAAAAATCAGAAGGCAAAAGTAATCCCTTAAAGGCATCCTTTTATACAGGAATTGCTTATATATTTGCTGTTCTTCTTTTGATATTTTCTTATTTTATAATAAAAAATCCCTATATTGACCTTTTAATTACTATTCTTATAGCCTTTTTTATTATTTTTATTTTTACTTATTTTGTTTCAATTGTTAAAGAGATTTCTTTTAAAAAAATGTTTTTTGAAATGCTTTTAATAAGTTTTGGGGTCGCCTTTGTATCATTTTTAATAGGTCTTTTTACAAGAAAATTTTTAAAAATAGAAATTTAAAAGGAGGAAAGTATGAAAAAAATGACTGAAAAAGCCTTGAACGAAGCCTTTGCAGGCGAATCAATGGCTCATATGAAATATTTAATCTTCAGCGAAATCGCCGAGAAAGAAGGTTTCAAAAATATAGCAAGACTTTTTAAAGCAATTGCCTATGCAGAGCAGGTTCATGCAACAAATCATGCAAGAGAATTGGGTATAATAAAAAATACGATTGAAAATCTTGAAACAGGTATTCAGGGTGAGACCTATGAAATAGAAGAAATGTATCCTGCCTTTGATGCGATTGCTAAACTCCAGAATGAAAAAGGTGCCCAAAGGGCAATCCATTTTGCAATTGAGGCAGAAAA
>JBDRZF010000027.1:0-8842 GCA_039803805.1 Caldifarciminota bacterium | reverse complement strand
TTTCAAAGGAAAATTTAAAAAGTCTTGGTTCATCCAATGGTTTTGCCATAATTTGGATTCCAATTGGAAGCCCCTCTTTATTTTTTCCGCATGGTATTGAGATTGCAGGAATCCCTGCTAAATTTGCAGAGACAGTAAAAACATCTGCTAAATAAAGTTTTATGGGGTCTTCTATTTTTTCACCTATTTTAAATGGAGGAAAAGGAGATGTGGGTGTTATAATAAAATCAACTTCTTCAAAATTTTTCATAAATTCTTCAAATATTAAACTCCTTGCCTTTTGCGCCTTTAAATAATATTCCTCATAATAACCACTCCTTAAAACAAAAGCACCCATTAAAATCCTTCTCAAAACTTCTTCTCCAAAACCATTTCCTCTTGTTTTTTTATAAACTTCTTCAAGACTTTCACCCTTTTCTCTTAATCCGTATCTTATTCCATCAAATCTTGCCAAATTTGAAGAGGCTTCTGCACTTGTTATTATATGGTATACAGGAATTGATATTCTAAAAGTTTCCATTTTAATTTCCTTTAACTCATAATTTTTAATTTTTGTAAATTCTCTTATAGTCTCATCAATTCTATCTCTTATTTCTTCGTCAACTCCTTCTTTTAAAAGATTTTCTGGATATCCTATTTTAAATTTTATTTTTTCTGCTGGAATTTCTTCTAATGGATAATTTAAAGTTGTTTTATCCTTTTCGTCATAACCTGCTATTATTTTAAATACCATCCACGCATCCATTACATCCTTTGTGATTGGTCCTATTTGGTCACAAGATGAAGCAAAGGCAACAAGTCCAAATCTTGATACTCTTCCATATGTGGGCTTAAATCCAACAAGTCCTGTAAAACTTGCCGGCTGTCTTACAGAACCACCGGTATCAGAACCTAATGCGCATGTACAAAATCCTGCAGCAACACTTGCAGCAGAACCACCAGAAGAACCCCCGGGGACATATCCTTTTTTTAATGGATTTTGGACCGGTCCAAAATAGGAATATTCATTACTTGAACCCATTGCAAATTCATCCATATTTGTTTTTCCAACAATTATAGCATCTTCCATTAAAATTTTTTCAACAACCGTTGCATTATAAGTTGCTATATAACCTTTAAGTATTTTTGAGGCGCAGGTTAAAGGTTTCCCTTTTACACATATATTATCCTTTATAGCAATTGGTACTCCGAATAATAAACCCTTATTTTCTTTATTTTTTATCTTTTGGTCAAGCATCTTGGCTCTTTCAAAACTTTCTTCTTCAAAAATACTTATAAAAGAATTTATTTCTTTGTCTTTTTCTTTTATTCTTTTAAAAATTATTTCAATTACCTCGCTTGGCAGAATTTCACCATTTTTATATTTAAGAGTCAGAATATGGGCTGGAAAATCTATTTTTTTCATTTTCTTTTAAATTCTTTTATCGGAGAAAATGCTCTCAGAAAGTTTTCTATTTTTTCAGGAAAATTTTCTATTATTCTTTCTCTATTTTCAAAATCTACAGGTTTATCTTTTCTTAAATGTAATTTATTGAAACCTGAATGTATGAAGGGTTTATAATTTTTTAAATCAATTTCATCAAGGATTTTGAAGAATTCAAGCATTTTTTGGATATGTTGTATATATTTTTTCTTGTCCTTTAACTCTATTTTTAGTAAATTTGAAAGGATTTCTATTTCTTTTTCAATGTTCACTTTTATAGATTTTGAAATAGTAGATTAAAACTATTTAAAGAAGTTGAAAAATAAACTTTATTCAAATCCCAAATATTTCCTTTATTTTTTCTTCAATATGATTTTTGGGGACAGCACCTATTATTCTTCCAACTTCTTTACCATCTTTGAAGAAAATCAATGTTGGGATGCTCATCACTGATAAAAGAGAAGGAATCTTTGGATTTTCATCTACATTTAATTTATAGAATTTAATTTTTTCGTTATATTTTTCAGATAGTGCTTTTAAATGAGGTTCAATCATCTTACAAGGATGACACCATTCTGCCCATAAATCAACTATTACAGGTAAAGAAGATTTTATTACTTTTTCTTCAAAATCTTTATCATTAAGAATTTCTATAGCCATGGGTAAAATAAAATAGCGGGGGCGGGATTTGAACCCGCGACCTTGGGGTTATGAGCCCCACGAGCTACCAGGCTGCTCCACCCCGCGGTAAATAGAAGTTATAAATATTAAGGGAAAATACATTTTTATGTCAAGTTTGACAAATTTGTATAAAATCTATTAAAATTAAAAACTTTAAAAAAATTTTAAAAATTGTGAAATTTAAAAACAAACGGGGTGAATTATGCCGACTATTAATCAACTTGTAAGAAAAGGTAGAAAATTGAAGAAAAAAAAATCAAGGTCACCTGCGCTTGAAGGGTGTCCTCAAAAAAGAGGGGTTTGTATAAGAGTTTATACAACTACGCCTAAAAAGCCAAATTCTGCTTTAAGGAAGGTTGCAAAGGTGAGGCTTTCAAATGGTAAAGAAATTATTGCTTACATTCCGGGTGAAGGTCATAATTTACAGGAACATTCTGTTGTTTTGGTTAGAGGCGGAAGAGTGAAGGATTTACCCGGAGTTAAATACCATATAATAAGAGGGAAATATGATTGTGCAGGTGTTGAAGGAAGAAGACAAAGTAGAAGTAAATATGGAACAAAAAGACCAAAAAAATAAAAGGAGGATAAAATGAGAAGAAGAAGAGCACCTGTAAGAGAAGTTCCTCCTGACCCTATTTATAATTCACAACTTGTAATGAAATTTATAAATAATCTAATGTGGGATGGTAAGAAAAGTCTCGCTATGAAAATATTTTATACTGCTCTTGAAAAAATAAAGGAATATACTCAAGAAGAAGGAATTAAGGTTTTTGAAAAAGCAATAGAAAATGTAAAGCCTCTTCTTGAGGTAAGGCCAAGAAGGGTGGGGGGTGCTACCTATCAAGTTCCTGTGGAAGTTCCACCAAGAAGGCAGATTTCTCTTGCAATAAAATGGATAATAAAAGCAGCAAGAGAAAGACCAGAAAAAACAATGGTTGAAAGGCTTGCAAAAGAATTGATTGATGCAGCAAAGAATGAAGGAAGGGCAGTTAAGATAAAGGAGACCACTCATAAAATGGCTGAAGCAAATAGAGCCTTTGCCCATTTTAGATGGTAGTCATGGATAAAAGTATAATAAGAAATATAGGATTTGCTGCTCATATAGATGCGGGAAAAACAACCACAACAGAAAGAATTCTTTATTATACAGGTAAAATTCACAGGATTGGAGAAGTTGATGAGGGAACTGCCACAATGGATTATTTAGAAGAAGAGAAAAAAAGAGGAATAACTATATGGTCAGCAGCAACTACATGTTATTGGAAAAATTACAGAATAAATATAATAGATACACCAGGTCATGTTGACTTTACTGCAGAGGTGGAAAGATCCTTAAGAGTCCTTGATGGTCTTGTTGTGCTTTTTTGTGGAGTTGGTGGAGTTGAGCCCCAATCTGAAACCATATGGAGACAAAGTGAAAAATTTAATGTCCCTAAAATAGTTTTTATAAATAAAATGGATAGAGTTGGTGCTGATTGTTTCAGAGTACTGCAAGAAATAAGAGATAAATTTTCTGTGAATGCCCTCTTAATGCAATTGCCAATAGGGATGGAATCGGAGTTTAAGGGGGTTATTGATCTTATTACTTCAAAAAAAATTATATGGGATATAGATGAACTTGGTGAAAAATACAGAGAAGAAAGTATAAGAAGTGAAGAAATTGAAAAATGGAGAGAAGAAATCTTTTTGTCTTTAAGTGAAATTGATGAAAAAATTACGGAGTCGTATCTTGAGAACAAGGAGGTAGAAATTGAGGATATAAGAAAGGCAATAAGAAAAGGAGTTATTGAGAATAAAATAGTGCCTGTTTTTATTGGGGCTGCTTTGAAGAATAAAGGAATACAGCCCCTTATAGACGCAATATGTTATTATCTTCCTTCTCCATTAGATAGAGGTAATTTAATTGGTAAAAATCCTTTTACACAAGAAGTAATAGAAAGAAAACCTTTGGATGAAGAGCCTTTTAGTGGGGTAGTGTTTAAGATTCAGATGGATAAAAAACTTTATAAACTTTTATATGTTAGAATTTACTCAGGAAAGATAAGAGTAGGTGATAAAATAATGAATTCAAGAACAAATGAAATATTTAGAGTTCAGAGAATTTATTTACTTCATGCCAATAAAAGGAATGCTTTAGAAGAGGCAAGTGCGGGTGAGATTGTAGGAATAGTAGGTGCAAAAGAAGTTAAAACAGGTGATACTTTATGTTCTGTAGATAATCCAATAATTTATGAAGAAATGCTTTTCCCAGAGCCACTCGTATCTATTGCTGTTGAGCCAAGGAAGGTTAGTGATTTACCCAAACTTGAAGAAGCTCTTAATTTTGTCTTTGAAGAAGATCCCACTTTTAGAGTAAAAAAAGATGAAGAATCAGGGCAATTTATATTAAGTGGGATAGGGGAGTTGCAACTTGAAGTGATTCTTGAGAGAATAAAAAGGGAATTTAATGTTGAATTTAAATCTGGCAGGCCTCAAGTTGCCTACAGAGAGACTATCTCTTTACCAAGTGAGGGTTATTGTAAATTTTCAAAAAAGATTCACGAAGTGCACCATTTTGGGGAAGTTTTACTTTCTGTTTTTCCGAATCCAAAGAAGGGTAATTATATCAATATTCCTGATAAAATTGAACCAGAATTAAAAGAAGTTATTAGTGATGCTATAAATACAGTTTTGCTTTTTGGACCTATCGCAGGATATCCTGTAATAGATGTAAGGATTGAATTTAAAAAAATTTCCCGTGGTGAAAATGTTACTCCTTTAGGACTTGGGAATGCAACCCAAGAGGCTTTAAGAGACGCCCTTTCTAAAGCAAATCCTATATTACTTGAACCTATTGTAAGGGTTGAAATAAGTGTACCTACGGAATTTCTTGGGAATGTTGTTAGCGATTTGGGTGCAAGAAATGCTTCTTTGAAGAAAATCGTAAGGATTTCAAATGTTTTACAAAGAGTTTCAGCAGAAATCCCTTTAAGAGAAATTTTTGGATATGCTACAATTTTGAGATCATTAACTCAGGGAAGGGGTAATTTTTGGATGGAAATATCCCATTTTGCCCCTGTCCCTGAAGAAGTTAGAAAGAAAATAATGATTTTTTAAGGAGGTGTAAAAATGGCAAAGCAAAAATTTGAAAGAACAAAACCCCATGTAAATGTGGGTACAATAGGTCATATTGATCATGGCAAGACCACTCTAACTGCTGCAATAACAAAAGTTCTTGCAACAAAGGGACTTGCACAGGAAAAATCTTATGAAGAGGTGGCAAAGGCTGATGTCAAACTTTTTAGAAGAGATGAAACAAAAATCCTAACTGTAAACCTTGCTCATATTGAATATGAAACTGAAAAAAGGCATTACGCTCATATAGATTGTCCTGGACACCATGACTATGTAAAAAATATGATTACCGGTGCTGCCCAAATGGATGGTTCAATCTTGGTTGTTGCAGCCACTGATAGTGTGATGCCTCAAACAAGAGAACACACACTCCTCGCAAGACAGGTAAATGTTCCTTATATAATTGTTTTTATAAATAAAACTGACGCAGTTGATGATCCAGAACTTATTGATCTTGTAGAAATGGAAGTAAGAGACCTTCTGAATAAATATGAGTTTCCTGGAGATGAAACCCCTGTTATAAAAGGAAGCGCCCTAAAGTGTCTACAATGTGGTTGTGGAAAAAGAGAATGCCCCAATTGTGGACCTATATGGGAACTTCTTGATGCAATGGATAATTATATACCCGAACCAAAAAGAGAAATTGATAAGCCTTTCCTTCTTGCAATAGAAGATATTTTCTCAATCACAGGTAGAGGCACAGTTGTTACAGGAAGAGTAGAAAGAGGAAGAATTACACCAGGTCAAGAAGTAGAAATAGTAGGATTTGGGCCTACAAAACGAACAGTTGTTACAAGCATTGAGATGTTTAGAAAAACACTGGATGAAGGAATAGCAGGTGATAATGTAGGATTACTTTTAAGAGGAATAGGAAAAGATGAAGTAGAAAGGGGTATGGTAGTTGCTGCTCCGGGTTCTATTACACCTCATACAAAGTTCAGAGCAGAAGTTTACGTATTGACAAAAGAAGAAGGTGGAAGACATACCCCCTTCTTTACAGGCTATAGACCCCAATTTTATTTCAGGACAACAGATGTAACAGGGACAATTAAACTTCCAGAAGGAAGGGAAATGGTTATGCCGGGTGACCATGTAAACCTTGAAGTTGAACTTATGTATCCAGTGGCTCTTGAAAAAGAATTAAGATTTGCTATAAGAGAAGGTGGTAGGACAGTTGGTGCAGGAATTGTTACAGAAATAATAGAATAAATGGAACAGAAAATAAGAATAAAATTACAATCTTTTGATCCAAGATTATTGGATAAGTCTGCCAAAAGGATTGCAATGACCGCAAGAGTGACTGGTGCAGAAGTTTCTGGGCCAATACCTCTTCCTACAAAAAGAACCCTTATAACAGTTATCCGTTCCCCTCATATTGACAAAAGGTCAAGGGAACAATTTGAATTAAAAGTGCATAAAAGGCTTATAGAGATAAGAAATCCTACACCAGATACAATTGACAAACTTTCAAGAGTTGAAATCCCGGCAGGGATAGATATTGTTATAAAGGTGGTTTGAAATGTCAGGTATAATTGCTAAAAAACTTGGAATGACACGTCTTTTTGATGAGGATGGAAATGTTATCCCTGTAACTGTTTTAGATTTCTCAGAATGCTATGTTCTTGATATAAGAAATAAGGAAATGTTAAACATACAAAATTAAATAAGCCCACACTGGGTATTTTTAAAAAGGTTTTTGGCGAGAGAGAATTCTACCCTGCTAAGATTATTAAAGAAATAAGGACTGATGAGATAGATAAATTTACCCCCGGTGAAAAAATAAAAGTTAATGAGATTTTTCAGATTAAAGAAAAAGTAGATGTTATCGGAAAAACAAAAGGAAGAGGATTTGCAGGTGTTGTTAAAAGATGGGATTTTAAAGGTGGACCAGATTCCCACGGTTCAATGTTTCATAGAAGACCGGGTTCAATAGGTCAAACAACGGATCCCGGAAGGGTTTGGAAAGGAAAAAAAATGGCTGGTCATTATGGAAATGAAAGGGTTACCATTCATAATCTTGAGGTTGTTAAAATAGACCAAGAAAAAGAAGTTATACTCTTAAAAGGGGCTGTTCCTGGTCCTCGTGGAAGTTATGTAATTATAAGAAAGGCAAAGAGAAGGAGATTATAAAAATGGCAATAAAGGCGCCTCTTTATAATTCTAAAGGAGAAAGAGTAGGTGAAATAGATTTAAGAGAAGATATATTTGGTTATACTCCAAATGTTCATCTTTTATGGGAATATGTGAGAATGTATCTTGCCAATCAAAGGCGGGGCACAGCCTGTACAAAGACAAGAGGGGAAGTAAGTGGAGGAGGAAGAAAACCGTGGCCCCAGAAACATACAGGTAGAGCAAGGCATGGTTCTATCCGCTCTCCTATATGGCGTAAAGGTGGAGTTGTATTTGGTCCAAAACCAAGGGATTATCATTACCAGATGCCAAAAAAGGCAAAAAGACTTGCTACAAAACATGCACTTTCAGATAGGGCAAAAGAAAATAGGATAATAATAATTGAAAATTTTTCTTTTTCAAATGGAAAAACAAAAGAAGGCGTTTATCTTTTACAAAAGATGGGGATTTATGGTAAAAAAGTATTGATTGCAGTTGATAAAATGGATCCTCAAATTCTTCTACCTTTAAGAAATATTGAAAAAGTAAGAATAATGCCGGGTAAGGATTTAAATGCTTATGAGGTTCTCAATTCTGAATATGTTCTTTTTACAAAAAGTGGATTAGAACAATATATTGAATTTCAAGGGAGCAAAAAATGAAAAGTCCTCAAGATATAATTATTGAACCAATTTTGACAGAAAAAAGTGTTTACTTAAGGGATAACTTTAATCAATATGTTTTTAAGGTAGCAAAAGATGCTACTAAACCAGAAATAAAAAAAGCAATTGAAGAACTTTTTAAAGTTAAAGTTTTAGAGGTAAGAGTGGTGAATGTAAAGCCAAAGAGAAGAAGAATAAGAACAAGAAGGTATGGATATACCTCTTCTTGGAAAAAGGCATATGTTAAATTAAAAGAAGGTGATAGAATAAGAATTTTTGAAGGAGCGTAAAAAATGGGAGTAAAAAAATTTAAACCCTTTACACCCTCAAGAAGATTTATGACGGTGCTTGATTTTTCAGAACTTACAAAGAAGGAACCCGAAAAGTCCTTATTAGTTCATCTCAAAAAAACAGGTGGAAGAAATAATCAAGGCAGAATTACAACAAGATTTAGAGGCGGAGGACATAAGAGACTCTATAGAATAATAGATTTTAAGAGAGATAAAGATGGGATTCCTGCAAAAGTTTTAAGCATAGAATATGACCCAAATAGAACTGCTTGGATTGCTCTTCTTCAGTATGTAGATGGAGAAAAAAGATATATTATTGCTCCTGATGGAATTAAGCCTGGTGACGAAGTAATTTCTGGACCGGGTGCGCCACTTAAAATAGGTAATGCCTTACCTCTTGCAGAAATACCGGAAGGAGTGGAGATTCATAATATAGATCTTGTTCCGGGAAAAGGAGGACAACTTGTAAGATCTGCTGGAAGTGCTGCAATAATACTGTAAAAGGAAGGGAATTATGCTCATGTTCAACTCCCTTCTGGTGAGATAAGACTTATAAATTTAAA
>JBDRZF010000026.1:0-9365 GCA_039803805.1 Caldifarciminota bacterium | reverse complement strand
TTGGGGGTCAATAAAAAAGAAAGAATATGTATTTATTGGTGCTCCCTCAGGGTCAGTTCCTCTATTGTGATTTGTTGAATTATCCTTTGCAACAAGATAATAGTTTACAGTTACAGGTGGTGTTACCTGTGGAATTTTAAAATAATAAACATTGTTTATCACACTGTCATGATAAACTCTTATCCATCCACCTGTTGAGAATTTATAATAGAGTGAATCGGTATAAATTCCAGATGGATCAGTAATTTTACTTTTCACAATAAAAGGACCATAACAAGAAATAGGAATAAGTTGAGTTTCTGAGAAAGTAGGAGGAGTTGTTTCATTTAATGTAGCACTTTTAAGTCTTATATATCTTTCAGCTGTTGTAAAATAAGGATTCATTTCAGGTGATTGACTCATTATTGTAACTGCTGAACCCAAATTTGGAACAACCCATTCATATATGTATCTATATTCATTTATAATTCCATAATCATCCCATGCATGGTATCTCTGTCTTATTACAAGACATGGATAAGGACCTCCTAAGGGATCGGGTAAATAAAGTGTTCCCTCTTTAATTATTGTATCTGTATATTCTTCATAGACAAAATCACCGTAGAATTCCCATTCAAAACTACTTTCCCAATATGCTCCAACTTGCATTGGAAATTTATAAGGAATCCAATAAGGAGAGTAGTTTATTTGACCATAAGATTGATTGTAAAATCCATAAACATACATAGCATTTGAATTTTCAGATTCATACATATAGGTTAAAGGTTGTCCTGTTATCTGCTGTTTTTCTGCAAATTGAGAACCGGGTGGAGGATTTCCCGGGACACCTGATAAATCAATTAAAGTGCTTGTCCAGGTTTGAGCAGTGGGTCCTGTTTCAAAATGCCATTCATTTACCTGGTTAATTAAAGAATCCATATTAACTGAGACAGGAGAAGAATTGGCATACCATTGCCACTGGTTTCCTATCTGATCCGTTCCATATGGCCAGTTTGAATGAGTTATTATTGTTTGAGCCTGTAATATATACACAAATATAACTGGAATTAATCTTTTCATTTAAACCTCCTTTTTAATTTTTAAAATTATAACTCTCAAAATTTACAAATATTTTACAAAATATTAAATTTTACCCTCAAAAATTTTCCTTACATATCCTTCTAAGAATATTTTATCTTTTTCAAAAATGACTTTTAAAATTTCTCCTCCTTTTGTTTTCACAAGAATCTCCTTATCTTTTATTTTAAATTTTTCTTTTGCCAAAAAGGCGCTTGCCACAACCCCTGTTCCACATGCTAAAACCTCATCTTCAACCCCCCTTTCATATGTTCTTATAGAAATTAAATTATCCTTTTCTTTTTCAACAAAATCAACATTTGTCCCCTCTGGTTTAAAATATTCGTGAAATCTTATTTTTTCTCCAATTCTTTTAACATCAATTCTATCTAAGTTTTTTAAAAAAATAACAGTATGGGGGACACCTGAGTTTATAAAACATAATTTGTATTTTATTCCTTGAATTTTAAAGTCAAATTTCGCCTCCCCTTTTATTTTTAAACTTACCCTTACAAGCCCATTTTTATTTAAAATAAATCCTTCATGTTCTCCGTCATCAGAAATAAATCTAAAGTGTTTTTTATTTGTTTTTAAAAAAGCATAGAATAAAAGGCATCTTGCACCATTGGCGCAGAATTCTGCTCTTGATGAATCAGAATTATAATAAATCATTCTAAAATCATAATTTTTTTCTTCTTTATAAAAAAGAACACCATCAGCACCTATCCCAAATTTTCTATCACATAAAGATTTTATTTTTGGAAAAATCTTTTTTAAGTATTTATATTCAAATATTAAAAAATCGTTTCCTGAACCTGTAAATTTATAAAATCTTACTTTGAAGAACCTCCTACAGGTGCGAACAATTTTTCTTTAATTTTTAGCCATCTTTCAAGTTTTTTTGGTTTTTTCCATTGCTTCTCTAAAATTTCCTTTGTTTTTTCAACTTCTTCTTTTGTAACAGTTTTTAAGAATTCTGCAAGTTCCCTGTTTTTTTGAGCAAACTGTATTCCCTCTGCTGCTGAGAACCAATGTAATTGTAATCTATCACCTCTTATACCCATCCTTTCAATTCTTTTCTTAAGTGCTTCATATCTTCTTAATGTATGTCTATTTGCAAAGTTATAATGGCAATCACCAATATGGCAACCTGACATTAAAACTGCGCCTGCGCCTCTATAAAAAGCATACATAACAAAATCAGGTCTTATTCTTGCTGAACACATTGTTCTTATTATTCTTCCAACTGGTGGATATTGAAAACGCGAAACCCCTGCAAGATCAGCACCTGCATAGGAGCACCAGTTACAAGCAAAAATTATTACTTTTTCATGCGGATTTTCTTCAAGTAATGCATCAATCTGAGCATATATTGCTTCATCAGGAAAATGTCCCATATCAAGTGCTTCCTGCGGACATTCTGCACCACAGGCACCACATCCTGCACAGGATGCCTCAATAAGTTTTGGTAAACTTCTTTCCTCTTTACTCCATATCCATGCATGATATGGACAAACATTTGCACACATTCCACAGGATTTACAAAGTTCTGTATTCAACTCAGGTGTTAATGCTTCAACTGTTACCTCTCCCTGTGCCATAAGTATTCCTGCTCTTGCTGCAGCAGCAGAAGCCTGGGTTACAGAATCTTTTATATCCTTTGGTCCTTCTGCACATCCTGCAAGGAATACACCACCTATTGCAGTATCAACAGGTCTTAACTTTGGATGGGCTTCAAGGAAAAAGCCATCATCTGTTGTTGCAAGTGCTAATATTTTTTGAAGTTCTTCTGAATCCTTCCTTGGAATAAGTCCAACTGAGAGAATAACAAGTTCAACTTCAAGAGTTATCTTTTCTCCAAGAAGTGTATCCTCTGCATAGATTATTAAATTTTTCTCCTTTGTCTCTTCAATCTTTGATGGCAAACCTCTTATAAAAACAACTCCTTCTTCTTTTGCTCTTCTGTATAAATCTTCAAAACCTTTACCAAATGCCCTTATATCCTGATAAAAAACATATTGCTGAACCCATGGCCAGTGTTCTTTTATCAAAAGTGCATCTTTTATTGTATTCATACAGCAAACATTTGAGCAATATTTCCCTCCATTTCTCATTTCCCTTGAGCCTACACATTGGATAAAAGCAACACTATTTGGAATCTTCCAGTCTGATGGTCTTATAAGATTCCCTTCTGTTGGTCCTGCTGCATTTATAAGCCTTTCAAATTCCATTGATGTAATAACATTTTCATATATTCCATATCCATAATCATGATTCTTTGAGGGATCATAAACATCCATACCCGTTGCAACAATTATTGTTCCAACATCAATTTCAACAATTTCATCCTTATCGTTAAAATTTATTGCTTTTTTATCACCGCAGGCTTTCAAGCATTCCTCACATACTATTGTTCCTTTTTTAAGATTCAAGCATAAATCTTTATCTATTATATATTTTGTTGGAACCGCTTGAGCAAAGGGTATATAAATTGCTTTTCTTGCTCTTAATCCAACATCAAATTCATTTGGAGCAACTTGAGGACACACCTTTGCACAATCACCACAGGCAGTGCAATCCTTAGTCACATATCTTGCTTTTTTCAAAATTTTTACATTAAAATTACCAATATATCCTGAAACCTCTTTAACCTCTGAATTTGTAAATATTTCTATATTTGGATGTCTTCCTGCTTCAGCCATCTTTGGTGCAAGAATACATATAGAACAGTCCATTGTTGGAAAAGTTTTATCAATCTGAGCCATTCTTCCACCAATTGTTGGCTCTTTTTCAACAAGATAAACCTTATAGCCAGTTTCTGCAAGGTCAAGAGCAGCCTGAATCCCTGCAACTCCACCACCTATAACAAGTGCCTTCCTTTTTATCTTAACCTTTGATTCAATCCTCGGTTTTAAAAAATGTGCTCTTGCAACTGCTGCTTTTACAAGATCTTTTGCCTTTTCGGTTGCTTTCTCTTTTTCATAAAGATGAACCCATGTGCATTGATCCCTTATGTTTGCCATTTCAAATAAATACTTGTTTAAGCCTGCTTCTTCTATTGCCTTTCTAAAAATTGGTTCATGTGTTCTTGGTGTGCATGCAGCAACAACAACTCTGTTTAATTTATATTCTTTTATGTCATTCTTTATCATATCCTGACCGGGATCAGAACATGTATATCTATATTCCTTTGCAACAACAACATTTGGTAAAGTTGAGGCAAATCTTGTTATCTCATACACATCTGCAATTCCACCTATATTTAACCCACAATGGCATACATAAACCCCTATTCTTATTTCCTCGTTTTCTTTCATCCTACTCGCTCCTTTTTCTTTAAAACATTGAACACTTCAATTTTATGAAAATTAAAACCAATATTTTCTAAATTTTCACCCATTGCAAGTGCAAGAAGTTCAAAATAATAAAAAACTGGAACTTTATTTTCTCTTTTTGAAAGAATTTGTGCATTTTCAAACTGCATAAAACATGAAGGACATATAACAACAATACCATCTGATTCTGAAACTCTGTTAATTTTATTTTCAGCAATTTTTAAAGAAATCTCTTTATCAGTTATAAAATTTGGTAATCCACAGCACTCGGTCTTACCGTCATATTCAAATACTTCTGCACCAAGAACTTTTACCATTTCCTCAAGAATTTTTGGATTTAAAGGGTCATCTGTTTGGGCAAATTCTGAAGGTCTTGAAAAATGACATCCAGGATGAACTGCAAGATTTAATCCTTCTAGTGGATTTTTAATTTTCTCTTTTATTTTTTCAATTCCTATTTCTTTGTAAAGATAATTTAAAAGATGATAAACCTCTATTTTCCCCTGAAAATTAAGCCCATATTCTTTTAAAAATCCATTTGCCAAACTTTTTTTCTTTTCGTCCTTTTTTAAAATTTTATTTATTGTATTCAAACTCTCAAAACATCCATTGCATAAAGTAACAAGTGGATTCCCTTCTTTTTCTGCAATACTTATATTTCTTGAAGCAATTTTAAACCATGTATCTTCATCATACGATTTAACCCATATAGGGTCAGGACAGCAGGTAAATTCAAAAGATTCAACAAATTCAATATCAAGATTTTTTAAAACACTAATTGCTGACTTTTCAAATCCTGGGTATCTTCTTTCAATTAAACAACCGGGATAAAGGGTTATCATAAATTACCTCCTTATTTTACAAAAACTTTTTCAATAATCTCTTTTTTATCTTTAATATCCGGATCAATACCAAGTGCCTCTCTCATTTTTCTAATCCTTTCTGTAGCAGATAGAATATGTCCATATTTTTTAATTGCTTCAATCTCCTCAATTACTTCTTTTGGTGCAAATCCTTTTTTAGTTGCTATATTTCTTAAAGCATAAATAAGTTCAACAAAATTAACTTTCTGGGGACAATTTTCTACACATTCATAACAGGTTGTGCATCTCCATATATCAGGCTTTTCAATTATTTCAGGAATTCCAATATTTGCCATTTCAATTATTTTTCTTGGATTGAATTTATCAGGGAATTGCGAGAAAACAGGGCAAAAAGAAGAACATTTTCCACATTGATAACACATATTTAACTTATTTTCATGAAAAATTTCTGTTAATTCTTTTTTAAATTGAAGTGATACCTTCATATATCCTCACTTTTTAAATTTTTTAGCGTAATTCATTCCAACTTCAAAAGCCTTCAAATTCAAATCTATATAATCTTTTTTAACTGTTTCAGAGATTGCCTTTTTAAGTGAATCCGGTGAAACAATTTTTGTTAGTTCGCATAAAGCACCAAGCATTATAACATTTGCAGTAAGTTTATTCCCAACTTCTTTTTCAGCAAGCCTTGTTGCAGGGATTGGATAAGTTTTAATATTTTCAGGGAGGTCATAAATTTCAACAAGGTCTTCATCATATATGAGCATTCCATTTTCTTTTATTTTTTTTACATAAACAGAATAGGCTTCCTTTGACATACAAACAAGGACATCAGGATTTGTAACTTTTGGATAATCAACAAGTTCATCAGGATTTTCTGAGATTACAACTCCTGATGCACTTGCTCCACCTCTTGCCTCAGGTCCATAACTTTGTGTCATTGATGAATTTCTTTTCTCGCAAATCGTTATTGCATATCCTAAAATATAACTTGCTAAAACTATTCCCTGTCCGCCAAACCCTGCAAATTGTATCTCTCTCATTTTTTAATCCCCTTTTCTTCTAAAAATTTTTGATAAATTTCAAGATAAGAAGGTTTTTCTATTTCAACGAATTCACCAACAACAATTTTACCTCTAAAAGAAAGTTCTGCTTCTTTAGGGTCAATTCCATTTCTTATAACTGAATTCTCTTTATAATATCTCATTTCATCAATTGCTTCGCCTATTTTATTTGGTCTTCCAAATCCTGTTGGACAAGGAGAAATAACCTCTATAAAATTAAATCCTTTTCTTGAGAGTGCCTTTTTGATTGATTGCCTCAACTGGTATGCATGTAAAACTGTCCATCTTGCAACAAATGTTGCACCGCTTGAAGCAGCAAGATGGGGGAGATTAAAAGGATACTCAAAGTTTCCATAGGGTGTTGTTGTGGTAATTGCTTCAAGTGGTGTAGTGGGTCCGAATTGTCCCCCTGTCATTCCATAATTGAAATTATTTACACATATTACCGTGATATCCATATTTCTTCTTGCAGCATGGATTAAATGATTTCCACCAATTGCTGCGATATCTCCATCACCAGAAAAAACAATTACATTGAGGTCAGGTCTTGCAATTTTTAAACCTGTTGCAAATGCAATTGGTCTTCCATGGGTTGTATGATAAGAATCCACTCTTACATATCCTGCCACTCTTCCTGAGCAACCAATTCCTGAAACTATTGCAATTTTTTCTCTTGGTATCTCAAGTTCTTTTATTGCGTATAAAAGGGATGACATGGCTATTCCAAGACCGCATCCTGAGCACCATATATGGGGCAATCTTTCCTTTCTGAAATATTCTTCTAAAGGATGAACTCTTTCAATTAATTTTGTTTCTTCCATATTCCCTCCAAAATTTCATCAGGAGTGATTAACTCCCCACCAAGTTTATGAACCCCTATTACAGGGACACTATTTACTCTTGCTCTCTCTACTTCTCTTCTTACCTGCCCCTGATTTATCTCTGCTACAACAAATTTTTCAATTTTTTTAGAAATTTCAGCAATTCTTTCTTCAGGGAAAGGCCATATTGTTATTAACCTGAAAAGACCTGCCTTAATTCCTTTCTTTCTTGCTTCCCTGACTGCCTTTAATGCTGCTCTTGCAGTTATTCCAAAGGAAACAACAACAATTTCTGCATCATCAATCATAACTTCTTCATATTCAATTATATCTTTTCTATTCTTTTGAATTTTATCAATCAATCTTCTAACAAGTCTTTCATGGGCTTCACCTGTGATATCTGGATAACCTCTTTCATCATGAGTTAATCCTGTCATATGAACAAAATAACCTTCTCCTGCAATTGCCATAGGAGGAACAAGATCTTCATCAGGTATATAAGGCCAGTATTCTTCGGGTGGAACATTTGGTTTTTTTCTGTCTATAATCTCTATTTCTTCCTGAGGAGGGATAACAACTTTTTCTCTTAAATGTCCAACCGCTTCATCAGAAAGTATTGTTACAGGAACCCTGTATTTTTCTGAAAGATTGAATGCCTTTATGGTTAAATCAAACATCTCCTGGCAGGAGTTTGGAGCAAGGGCTATTATCTCATAATCTCCATGGGAGCCCCATCTTGCCTGCATTACATCTCCTTGCCCTACAAGTGTTGGAAGTCCTGTTGAGGGTGCTCCTCTTTGAACATTTACAATTACACAGGGAACTTCAAGCATAACAGCAAGCCCTATTCCTTCTACCATTAAAGAATAACCAGGGCCAGAAGTTGCTGTCATTGATTTTACACCCCCACAGGAAGCACCGATTAAAGCAGTAATTGAAGCAATCTCGTCTTCCATCTGAATATAAATTCCTCCAAAAAGAGGAAGTCTTCTTGAAATCCATTCCGCAATCTCTGTTGAAGGTGTTATTGGATATCCAGCAAAAAACCTGCAACCTGCTGCAATTGCTCCTTCCGCACATGCATGGTCACCTAACATATAATGGGTGCCTGTCAAAATTTTTGCTTTCATTTTACAAGCTCCTTTTCAACAATTATAGCAAATTCAGGACAAACCCTTTCACAAAATCCACATCCAGTGCATTTTTCAGGATATTTTGTATAAGGTGGATGATAACCCTTTGAATTTAAACTATCTTTTCTTTCAAGAACACCACCCGGGCAAAATTCTATACAAAAAGAACAGCCTTTACAGAGTTCTTCATTTATATGAACAATTCCTCTTTTCCTCTCTAACTTATCAAGATCTAAAGGCTTCCTCCAGAATCCTTTTGAGTTAGTTTTTTCCATATTTCCTCCTTAAAAATAAGAAGTTTATTATAATAATTTTTTATTGAAAAAATCAAACTATTTACTTTAAAATTGAAATATGAAAAAAATAATATTCCTTTTCTTTTTTTTAATTTCCTGTAATCATAAAAAAGAGGCAGATAAATATTTCAATAAGGCTTATGAATTTTTATATCTCAAAAATGCTGATAGTGCCTTATTTTATTTAAATAAGGGTCTTGAATTAAATCCTGAAAAAGCCGAAGGATACAACATGAGAGGAGCAGCATATCATCTTCTATATGAAGCAAAAAAAGATACTTTTTATATTTTAAAAGAGATTGAAGATTATAAAAGAGCAATGAAGATTGATTCTACAATGTGGGAGCCTTATATAAATTTAGGTGTGGCACTTTATATTTTTGGTAAAAAGAAAGAGGCTGTTCCTTATTTGAAAAAAGGATTAAAATTAAATCCAGGATATGGCGCAAGGAAAAAAGTTGAAGAAATGATAAAAGAAGGTGAAAAATGAAAATTTTGATAATCTGGTCTTTTTTTCAAATATTACCAGAAAATATAAAGGAAGAATTTTTTAAAAAAGAAATTAAGAATCCGTTAATTGAAAGAATAGACACTACCTTTGATATCCTTCATTATTTTATTGATCTTTATCCAATTCACGAGACCCATTTTCTTAAAGGTAAAAATAAAATAAGATTTAAATCCCTTATCTCTTCACTTGAAACTTTAAGAATAAATTTAAAGGGAATGAATATAGATAGTGTTTTAAGAAATGGAATCCCTCAAAATTATATATATACCGATTCTACATTAAAAATAATTCTTTCTCCACCTTTGGTATCAAACGATTCAACAGA
>JBDRZF010000025.1:0-9597 GCA_039803805.1 Caldifarciminota bacterium | reverse complement strand
ATTTTTAAATTCGGGATTTGATATAATTTTTGAATGCACTGGAAATAAAAATATGATAGAAAATTCTTTGAGATGGATAAAACCCGGAGGAAAAATTGTTTTAATAGGAACATTTGGAATTTTCAGTTTTATTGATTTAACATTACTCTGGTTTAAAGAGGCTAAACTTATAGGAACAAATTCTTCAAGCACTGAAAATTATTTAAATGAAAGGAAAAGATGCTATGAAATTGCAATTGATCTATTAAAAAATAAAAAGATAAGTTTAAAAAATCTTTTAACCCATAAATTTAGAATAGAGGATTATAAAAAGGCAATTGAGGCAAATTTAAATAAGGGAAAATATAAACTTATAAAATCAGCATTTAATTTTAAATAAAATTTTTATTTATTCATAAATACTATTTTTTTCTTTTTTGAGTAATAAATTCCTGAAGGCAACCTTAAATTTTTGGAAGTTATTCTTCTTCCAAGAATATCATATAAATCACAGGATAATCCTTTCAAATCATTTTTATTCACAAATATATTTTTTCTTTTTACCTCTTTTATATTTGGTTCCTCAGAATATTTAATTATGATTAACGTTGGAACTACGATAATAAGAGAATCCCCCGTTACAGTATCACTTACCCCTACTACATATATGTCTTTATTTTCATCAAGAAAAATTGAATAGGATGAATCAGTAAAATTAGCAGCATCATATAAGATCGTCCATGAGAGAACCCCAGAGGAAGTATATTTTAAAGTTAAAAAATCACAGTGGAATGTCTCATAGGATACAATACCAGTTATAAAAGAATTCCCGGACTCCTCAACAGAAATATCATATCCTGCTTCTTTTCCTACCGGAGAATAATCCACTCTTTTACTCCATAAAATTTGAGAATTAGGAGAAATCTTTAATGTCATTATATTTTCCGCGCTTTCTCCTGTTACATAAATATAACCACATGTATCAACTCCACAGGAATAAGCAATTTCAGGAAAATTATTACTTTCCCCATAGTTTATAACCCATTCCCTTTGTCCATACACTTTGTATTTTGCTATTAAATAATCGGAGTTCCCATCAATCAAGCAATTTCCAATAACATAGATATTTTCTATTTGGTCAAAAATAATTTTTTTTGGGTAAAAAGAAGCATTTGGAAGATAATAAATGTCCGAAAATAAAATATTTCCAAGTGTATCATATTTTAATAAAACAAGACTTGATACATTATTCATATCATAAGTTTCACCACATATCCAGATGTTTCCGTCTTTATCAATCACCATATCTCTCGCAAAATCAACCGAACCAATCGTATATCCATAAAAGGATGACCAGGCTATTCCTCCGCAGGGTAAAAACTTTATTATGTAAAAATCATAATTTTCTATAGAATCTTTATAGGCGTATCCAGCAACATAAATCTTATTATCCCTCCCAATTTTTATAGAAACAGGAACATCATCTTTGTTTTCTGAATCATTATAAATGTAAATCCAGACTGGATAACTCTCGGAGGAGTCAAATTTTAAAACACCATAGTCATACTGGGAGGAGTTTTTGAATGCTGCAAAAGCAACATATATATTGTGGGTATTATCTATAGCAAAATCCTTTAATAAAATTCTGGAATAATCTGAAGGCTCATAATTATAAGAAAATATATAATTTCCAGCAGTGTCATATTTAACCACTATTAAAAAGGAAGGGGATTGAGGATAATAGAGTGAATTTGCTTGATTTCCACCTGCATAAATATATCCATCTTTATATACACCTTTAACGCCTTTTGAAATTATGTGTTCAAAAGGTCTTCTTATCCATTTGGTATTAACCTGAAAAATTATCATACACATTAAAAATATATTCATATCTCACTCCTTTTTAAAATATATTTTTATATAACTCCTAATTTTTTCCCAACCTTTTTAAAAATTTCAAGCCCCTTTTCTATATGCTCATCTGTATGGGTTGCCATACAACTTGTTCTTAAAAGTGAATCACCTGGTGGAACACCTGGTGGAACAACAGGATTGACATAAATACCTTCTTCTAAAAGTTCTTTCCACATATAAACTGTTTTCCATTTATCCCTTATATATACAGGAACAATTGGAGTTTGGGTTTTCCCTATATCAAATCCAAGTGATTTTAAACCATTTCTCCATTTTTCAGATACCCTTTTTAAATTCTCAATTCTCTCGGGCTCTTTTTGCATAATTTCAAGTGCCTTTAATGCACTTGCAAGATTCGGTGGTGAGATCGCTGCACTGAAAATAAAAGACCTTGCAACATGCTGAATGTAAAATATAACATCCTCATCACCGGCAATAAAACCACCAAGACTTGCAAAGGATTTACTGAATGTCCCCATTATTAAATCAACATCCTTTTCAACACCAAAATAATTTGCTGTTCCCCTTCCACATTCACCAAGGACACCAATTGAATGGGCATCATCAACCATAATTCTTGCATTATATTTTTTACATATTTTTATAATTTCAGGTAATGGAGCAATTTCCCCGGTCATTGAATAAACACCATCAACTATGACAAGTTTGCCTTTATCTTCCGGCAACTTTTTTAAAACTTTTTCTAAATCTTCTAAATCATTATGCTTAAACCTTTCCATCTTACCAAAGGACATCTTACATCCATCAATTATTGAGGCATGGTCTTCCTTATCAACAATTGCATAATCATCCTTTCCAACAATTGCAGAAATTGTTCCAACATTTGTTTGATAACCTGTTGAAAATACAATACATTTTTCTTTCCTTAAAAATTCTGCAAGTTTTTCTTCAAGTTCAAGATGAATCTTTAAAGTTCCGTTCATAAAACGAGAACCTGTTACACTTGTTCCATATTTTTTAATTGCTTCAATTGCTGCTTCCCTTACCCTTCTATCGGTTGTAAGTCCTAAATAATTATTTGAACCAAACATTAAAACCCTTCTCCCATTAAATATTGCTTCAGTCCCTTCATTGTTTTCAAGGGGAAGAAAGAAAGGGTAAACACCTTTTTCAATTGCAATCTTTGCTTCATAAAGTGGATTTAAAGGAGTTAAATTCCTGCATTTTTCAAAAATATCCATAATTACCTCCTCTATTTTTAAATATTATAATGGGAATATATTTAGAATATCAATTCTTTAATTTTAAAAATGGAACATTCACAGGTTTTCATAATCTAACCCTTTTTAAAAAAAGGGAATTTATCACAACGGAAAAGGAAGAAAAAGCCATTGCAAAACTTGACCATTCGGGTCTAAAAGGAATTTTAAAAAGAGTATAAAAGAATCCTGCTGCAAAGGGAATGAGAATAATATTATAAATCAAAGCCCAGAAAAGATTTGTTTTTATTTTTGAAAAGGTTTTATTTGCAAGTTTTATTCCTCTTATTATATCATAAAGTGAATCATTTACAATTACTATGTCTCCTGTTTCTATTATAACTTCTCTCCCTTTACCCATCGCAATCCCAACATGTGCTTCTGCAATGGCTGGTGCATCATTAATTCCGTCACCAACAAAAGCCACTATCTCTCCTTTTTTCTTCAATTCCCTTATCTTTTCAAGTTTTTGATCTGGTAAAACCTCTGCATAAAAATTATCAATTTTTAATCTCTTTGCGATAGCCTCTGCACTCCTTCTATTATCTCCGGTTATCATAAAAATTTTCTTTTTCATCTTTTTTAGTTCCTCTATAACATAAATTGCCTCTTCCTTTATTTCATCAGAGACTGCCACTATTCCCTTTACCTCTTTATTTATAGAGATGATTAAATTGCTCTTTGCTTCTTCCTCTAAAAGTTTTAAATCCCTTTCAATTTTTCCGTCAATTTCTACATTATTTTGAATTAAAAAATTTTTATTTCCAACAATAATCTCATTTCCAGAAACCTTTCCTCTAACACCCTTCCCACTTATTTCTTCAAATTCTTCAGCATCATCCAATCCAATCTTTAGTTCCTTTATATATTCATAAATTGATTTGGCAATGGGGTGTTCAGAATTCTTTAAAACTGAACCTGCATAAAATAATAAATCTTTTTCATTTAAACCATATGTAATAATTTTGCTTACCGAGGGTTTACCTTTTGTGAGAGTACCTGTTTTATCAAAAATAAAAGCTGTTATATCCTTTAAAGTTTCAATTGCATCTCCATTTCTTATAAGTATTCCATTTTGAGCACCTTTACCAATTCCAATCGTTATAGCAAGGGGTGTTGCAAGACCAAAAGCACATGGACAGGCGATAACAAGAACTGAAATGAAAGATAAAAAGGCAACAAATTTTTCTCCCATCATCATCCAGTATATATAAGATAAAAGGGCTATTATGAAAATTGAAGGAACAAAATAATTAATAACCTTATCCATCATTTTCTGAATTTTTGGTTTTGAATTTATTGCCTCTTGAGTTACTCTAATTATATAAGAGATGAATGCATCTTTAAATTCCCTTTGAACTTTAATTTTTAAAATTCCATTGCTATTTATTGTTCCACCTATAACATTATCTCCTCTCTTTTTAAAAACAGGAATTGGCTCCCCGGTTACCATTTTCTCATCAACATAACTTTCCCCATCTACAACTATTCCATCAACAGGAATCTTTTCACCAGGTTTAACTAAAATTATATCTCCAATACGCACATCCTCAATTTTTAATCTTAATTCTTTTCCATTATTTAAAACCCTCGCCTCCTTTGGGGTTGCTTCAATCAATTTTTTAATTGATTCAGATGTCTTTTTTCTTGCAAATTTCTCAAGAAATTTTCCGAAAAGTAAAAAACCTGATAAAAAAAATACTCCATCATAAAATACATAATTGGGAGGCAAAACTTTTAATGTGCTTAAAAAACTTGAAATATAAGAACTTCCAATTCCTATTGAATACATAACCTCTATATTTAATCTTTTTTTCAAAATTGCACTTAGGGCATTTTTGAATATATCTGATGAGACATATAAAAGGAAAGGGGTGGCAAGGATAAACTCTAAAAATAAACTGCTCTTAAATACTGTAAGTAAAAGGAGAAAAATCCCTGAGAGAAAACTGATTATAATCTTTCTCTTTAATTTTTTTAATCTCTCTTCATCATCTTCTTCTTTTTCTTCAATAGAAGCATCATATCCAATCTCTCTTATTTTCTCAATAACTTTTTCAAGACTTATTATCTCTGGGTTGTATCTTAAAAGGGCTTTTTCCTCAATAAAGTTAACCTGAATTTCCTTTACACCCTTTAGTTTTTTAACACTATTTTCTATTCTTAATGCACAGGAAGTGCATCCCATTCCCTTAATTTTAAGTATCTTTTTATTTTCCATATTCACCTTATAAATTTAAAGATTGTTTCTGTTAATTCTTTGATCATTTCATCACTTTTTTCATCATGCTTTATTGCCTCTTTTACATGTGTCTTTATGTGGGACTCCATTATCATAAGGGATATTTTTTCAAGGGCTCTCCTTACTGCAGTAATTTGATTTATTATATCAACACAGTATCTTCTTTCCTGAACCATCTTTTCTATTCCTTCTATCTGCCCTTTAACCTTTCTTATTCTCGGTAAAATTTCTTCTTTTGTTTTTTCATTCAGTTTCATATTTTACCTCCTACCATATACGGGTATAATGTATATAATACGGGATTTTTTTTAATCTGTCAAGATCATTTAAAAACAATGTCTAAATAAAGCATTATTATAACGCCCAAAATTGTTCCAAGAGTTGCGAATCTCTCATGCCCTTTCCTATGGGTCTCAGGTATTATTTCATCACTTATAACATAGAGCATTGCTCCTGCAGCAAATCCCATTGCATAAGGCAGTATAACTTTCATTATACTCACAAGATATGCTCCAAGAATTGCAAGAGGAATCTCAACAAGACCTGCCCTTACTCCTACGATTGCTGCATAAAATCTTTTACCGAGTCCTGCACTCAAAGAGGAAATTGCAACAGAAAAACCTTCCGGAATGTTCTGAATCCCTATTGCTATCATAAGGATAATCGCTTCTTTTAATTTTCCTGAACCAAATCCAACACCTACAGCAAGTCCTTCTGGCATATTGTGAAGGGTTATTGCAATTATAAAAAGCCACACTGCTTTTAATCTTTCAGACTTTATACCTTCTTTTCCTTTAATGAAATGCATATGGGGAATTAGGTGGTCACCTAAGTCCATTATAAAGGAACCCAAAAGAATTCCTATAAGAACAGATAAAATCCCGCCTATCTTGATCCCGGGAATTATCAAACTTGTAAAACTGGCTGTAAGCATGACACCTGCTGCAAAACCAAGAAGGGTATCAAGAATTTTCTGAGAAACTTCTTTAAAGAATAGAACAAGAAGTGCACCTACCATGTTAAGAAAAGTAATTACAATTCCACCATAAAGACCAAGCAAAATAGAATTGTTAAAAGAAAATCTTAAAAATAAATTCACTAAAAAATCCATGAATTATAAACAGGATAAATTTATTTTTTAAGTTTCTCCGCTTCCTCCTTTATTTTTGAAAATGATTCCTTCATTTTAGCCCATCCATACCAGTGCATATAGTCAGGATTTACATGGAATGCTCCCTGAAATGTTCTCATCCTGTATTCAAGAAACATCAAATAAAGTTCCTGCTCAATATTTGTTCTTGCTTCATAAAATTGAAGCAAATCAGGAGCAAATTTCCACCCTTCTGGTTTCTTTAAAATTCCTTTATCATAGAGTTCCTTTACTATTCTTATTGCCTGAGCAAAAATTTTGTCACTTTCTTTTAAAATAGCATCTGCACTTTCAAATTGTTCTTTTACATAACTTTTTGAATGACATTTTGAACATATTTCTATCATTTTATTTCTTTCCCTTTCCCATTCTTCTTTTGTAAGTCTTGCAACCTTCCCTGCTTTCACTATATCAAACCTTTCTGTTGGATTACCCTTTTCATCAAGAACTCCGAGTGCTTGAAGTATTGTCACTCTATAATCCCACCACTCCCTATCATCTTCTGGAACCCTCAGTCCTAAAAATCCCCATGCAGTCATAACAGCATGATTTCCATCAGGCATATGACATGTCTGACAGGTAGGCGCTCTTTCGCTATTCTTTTCAATCTCCCATATTGTTCCATGTTTTGAAGTTAGCCACATTTCCCATTGGGGATGGTCGAATCCCATGTGGCAGGTCCTGCATGCTCTCGGATCCTTTGCTTCCTCCTTTGAGAATTTGTGCCTTGTATGGCATGCATCACAGGAACCTGTCCCATAATGAAATTTTGCCTCTTTTATTTCCCTTTCCGATTTAAGTCCTATTTTGTGGCATCCGGAGCAACCCTTAAATCCCTTTTCACCTGCAACCTGTAATGGCTGATGCATAACCATTGGCATTGCCTTCATGGCTATCCATGCAATTGAATGTTTTCCTTCTTTAAACTCTTTAACTTTTTCCTCATGACAATTTCCACATGTTTCAGGAGTTGGCATTCTCAATTTATTTATATCCTTTGCCCCTGTATGCTCCCCATGACATTCAGAACAATCAACTCCGTTTTTTGAATGCTTGCTTTCTTCCCACTGTTTTACAATGCCTGGTGTTATGCCTTTATGACAACTTATACATTTACTTGCATTTAAAATCCCTGGAGCGATTAAAATCCCGATTATCCCCATATACATTACACTCTTACACATAATTCCCTCCTTTTCACATTATTTTTACAATTAACATTTAAATCAAAATCGCTCATTCTCTTTCTTAAAATTTTACAATAGTGGGGTTTTTTACCTTTATATTTATCTTTTTCAAAATTTTCACAATTAAGGCATATTCTTGCAATAGGTAAAATTCCTCTTTCATTTAAACTCGCAATAAATTTTACAAGAGATTTAAACAAACTTTTTTTCTCCTCTTCATTTAAAGATTGGATTGAATTTTTTAAAATCTCTTTATAATTCAAACTTTTATTTTTTAAAAATTTCTTTCCTTTTCCTGTAAGAAATAAAATTTTGTATCTCTTATCTTTTTCATAAGGTATTTCTTTTATATAACCTTTTTTAATTAAAATTTTTAAAGAATCGGTGACAGTTGGTCTTTTAACCGCAAGTTCATCAGCAATTTTTGCAGGTGTTCTCATATAATACGGGCTTTCCTCAAGGTATTCTATTATCTCTGCCATTAAAGGGGAAACTTTTGCTTTCTTATTTATCTCCCATTGAATATATCTTATAATCTGTGAAACCTTATCAAAAAGATGAGCCAATTTTTCTTCGTATTTCATTTTAATTAGGATTTCTAATTATAAAGTATTTTAAAAATAAAAGTCAATTTATTTTGGCATATAGAAAATACCTATGCCATATGAAATTGCAGGTCTCCACAATTTTCCCTTTTTCTCACCAATTCCTATTGTTGCAGGTAAATAAAAATTTACTTCGGGGCATAATTTCCAATTTTTCCCGAGTGTAAAACCTAAAAATAAAGAGGGAAAAATTCCATAAATATTTGAAGTATCATTATCCCATTCAAGTTGCAAAGATAAATATGAAAATTTGCTGCCAAAATAAATTAAATTTGTTCCTAAAATTAAAGTTGGCTCAAAAGTATACCAGATAGGAACTTCAGGCCATTTTGTAATGTTAAAAGGAAGAGTTAAACTACCTTTTATACCTTTATCAAGAAACTTAATTTTTGGGTCAAAACCAAAACCAAGTATTCCAACATATCTGAAACCAATATCAAGGTTATCAGTAACTCCATATCTTCCCTTTAAATAAGGAAATGGAATCGGCATAAATATAGGCTTACCTGATTCATCAACAAAAACAAAATTTGAGACACCAAGTCCAAAACTTGTCTCCCCCTTTTTTGTAGTATCAGGTCCTTCAAAAACATTCATCGTCATACAGGAAGAAAGAAAAAGAAAAATCACCAAAAATTTTTTCATAAAAACCTCCTTTTAAATTCCTCTTTATTTTTAGATTATAAATTATTTTAAAAATAAACATCAAATACTTTTTACTTTTTCAACATGCTCTATATTGATTTCATCTTTTAAAATTAATACCTTCTCAAGAACTGTTAGCATCCTTTCAATTATTCTGTGTTCACTTTTTAAAATATCTGTTGGTCTCATTTTTTACCTCCTTAAAATTAGGATTGCTAATTATAAAGAATTTAAAAAACAAAAGTCAAATGATAGATTATTTTAGATTTTGTTCCAAGAAGTCCTTTTCAAATCTTTTTAAAGACAGATACATAGTTTTCGGGAAATTGAAATTTTTAAATATTTTCTTTCCAGCATATTTTTAAAACAATTATTAGAAGCAAAAAAAGTTTTTAGAAAGTCATATAAATTTGATTTTAAATAAATCTTTATTTTAAAATTAAAATATGACAACAGAAACAGTAAATATCCTTGCACTTATTTTAGGAGTTCTTGCTTTAATTCAACCCTTTATTTTATCTTACTTTACAAATAAACTCATACAAAAAGAGGATGAAAGAGCAAAGAAAATGATTGAAGCAACACAAAGAATGATTGATGAAAGTAAAAAAGACACGGAAAAAATACTTGAAAGAACCCAAAAAATGATTGATGA